>CAYRBW010000079.1:0-1467 GCA_964422575.1 uncultured Limnohabitans sp. | reverse complement strand
GCCTTGATCCAGGCCTGCACGCCAAAGTGCTGATTCCAGGCGATGCCCTCAAAAAAGGGGTACACAAAACCCACGATCACCGCGGTGGCGATCAATTGAGGCCAGAACTTGGCCCGCTCAGCAATGCCACCTGAAATGATGGCGGGAATGGCCGCCGCAAAAGTCAGCAAGAAGAAAAACTTGACCAGGTCGTAGCCATTTTTAACCGCCAGTTGTTCAGCGCCCACAAAGAAAGTGGTGCCATAGGCCACGCTGTAGCCCACCACAAAATAAACCACGGTCGACACAGAAAAGTCGACCAGGATTTTGACCAGTGCGTTGACTTGGTTCTTTTTGCGAACTGTCCCCAGCTCGAGAAAGGCAAAACCGGCGTGCATGGCCAAAACCATGATGCCACCCAACAAGATAAATAGCGCATCCGCGCCCTGTTTCAGTGCTTCCATGACCGTCTCTTGAGAATTTTTGAGTTAAATTGGTGCATAAAGGGTCCAAAGCCCTCAGCGCACCAAATAAAAGCAAGAAGCAGGCCCAAATTGATGCGCATTGACACCGGGTGACCAGACCCCCACAAAATGCCCCAAAGCCATGCATGCCGCAGGCAGCCATGCGCAGATCTGTTCGACTTATACTTGCTCCATGCGCCGATTTGAACCCAATTGCGGGCGCCGGAACCTCATCAGATCCGAAATTCAGCTAAATGGCGTGTGTTTCAACCATTGAAGCCCGGCCCAGCTGACTGCGAAGCCGGGTTTTGTTTTTTGTACACCTGAACACATTCGATGCGGAACGCCGAATCCCAAAGCATGCTCTTTGAAACCCCTTTGCCTTTGCAAAGCGGTGCGTCCATTCGTGGCTATTCATTGAGCTACGAAACCTACGGCACACTCAACACCGACAAATCGAACGCCGTCCTGATCTGCCATGCGCTGAACGCATCGCACCATGTGGCAGGTGTGTACGCCGACCAGCCGAACAACGTGGGTTGGTGGGACAACATGATCGGGCCCGGCAAATCGCTCGACACCGACAAATTCTTCGTGATTGGGGTGAACAACCTGGGTTCGTGCTTTGGCTCCACCGGCCCGATGCACACCCACCCCGACACCGGGCGTGTTTATGGCGCCGACTTTCCTGTGGTCACGGTGGAAGATTGGGTCAGCGCCCAAGCCCGCTTGATCAATGCTTTGGGCATTGATCAATTGGCCGCTGTGATGGGCGGCAGTTTGGGCGGCATGCAAGCCCTGAGCTGGACGCTGCAATACCCCGAGCGGGTGAAGCACGCGGTGGTGGTGGCCAGTGCGCCCAATCTGAATGCTGAAAACATCGCCTTCAATGAAGTGGCCCGCCGCGCCATCGTGACCGACCCGGATTTTCATGACGGGCACTTTTACGAGCACGGCGTGGTCCCCAAACGCGGCCTGCGCATCGCCCGCATGATCGGCCACATCACGTACCTGAGCGACGACG
>CAYRBW010000078.1:0-9430 GCA_964422575.1 uncultured Limnohabitans sp. | reverse complement strand
GACTCCGCCGACGTCATCGAGATACGCCTCCAGAACGCCGCAGAGGAGATGGCCCACGTGAGCCGGTTCGACTTCGTTATAATCAACGAGCTTTTCGAGCGTGCGCTTTTCGATCTGAAAACCATCGTCCACGCCCAACGACTCAAATATGTGGCCCAGCGCCGCGCCCGCGCAGAAACCTTTCTGTCGCTCAACATTTCCTGACGCCCCGGAGTACCTATGGCCCGCATTACTGTCGAAGACTGCCTTGAGCAGATTCCCAACCGATTCCAGCTCGTGCTGGCGGCCACGTACCGCGCACGCATGCTCAGCCACGGGCATGCCCCCCGCATCGAAAGCCGCAACAAGCCTGCCGTGACGGCGCTGCGCGAAATTGCTGCGGGCAAAGTGGGCATCGAAATGCTCAAAAAGGTTCCCGGCTGATTGTTTGCCGCTGGCCCCTCTACAAAAGCACCGCATGCGGTGCTTTTTTTTGGATCCGGTCTTTGGGGCGGTAGCCACGCTACATTAAAGGCATGAAAGCGGTGTTGAACAATTCCCCTGCAGGCGATACCCGACCGGGAGAACATCCGGCGCCACCTGATGTCAGTTCTGCGGCGGCCAATGCAGCAGCAGCCAGCTTTGCCGCGCTCACCGACAGCCTGGACTACCTCGACGGCGCCCAGGTGGAGCTGGTGCGCCAAGCCTACCGCTTTGCCGACGAGGCCCATCTGGGCCAATTGCGCAACAGTGGCGAGCCCTACATTACCCATCCCATTGCCGTCGCGGCCCAATGCGCCACCTGGAAACTGGATGCCCAGGCGCTCATGGCGGCACTGCTGCATGACGCCATGGAGGATTGCGGCGTCACCAAATCGGATCTGATCGAGCGCTTTGGTGCCCCCGTGGCGGAACTGGTCGACGGGTTGACCAAGCTCGACAAGCTGCAGTTTGACACCCGGGAAGAAAACCAGGCCGAGTCCTTCCGCAAGATGCTGCTGGCCATGGCCCGCGATGTGCGCGTTATCCTCATCAAACTGGCCGACCGCACCCACAACATGCGCACCATGTCCGACATGCCGCGCAGCAAGTGGGGCCGGATTGCGTCCGAAACACTGGAGATTTATGCGCCCATTGCCCACCGATTGGGCCTGAACCAAATTTACCGTGAACTGCAAGACCTGTCGTTCAAGCACCTGCTGCCCTGGCGCTATGCGGTCCTGACCAAGGCCGTCTCCCGCGCTCGCAACCGCCGCCGCGACCTGATCCAAAAAGTGCAGGCAGATGTGGAAACCGTTTTTAGCCAAGCCGGCATGAACGTGCGCATCAGCGGGCGTGAAAAAACCCTTTATTCCATCTACAAGAAAATGGATGAAAAACACCTGAGTTTTGCCCAGGTGACCGACATTTATGGCTTCCGGGTCATCGTACCCTCGGTCATTGATTGCTACACCGCACTGGGCATGTTGCACCAGATTTACAAGCCGGTCCCTGGCAAATTCAAAGACCACATCCCGATTGCCAAAGTCAACGGCTATCAGTCCTTGCACACCACGTTGGTGGGGCCATCGGGTGTGAACGTGGAGTTCCAGATGCGCACCGAAGCCATGCACCTCGTGGCCGAATCGGGTGTGGCGGCACACTGGCTGTACAAAGAGCACGAGTCAGCCAGCGCCCAGTCCGAACGCTTGGGCACCCAATGGCTGCAGTCGCTTTTGGACATCCAGACCGAAACACGCGACGCGGCCGAGTTCTGGGACCACGTGAAAGTTGACCTGTTCCCGGATGCCGTCTATGTGTTCACGCCCAAGAGCCAGATCATGGCCTTGCCGCGTGGGGCCACAGTGGTGGACTTTGCCTACGCCATTCACAGCCGCGTGGGCGACCACGCCACGGCTGCCCGTATCAATGGCGACCAGGTGCCGCTGCGCACCGAGCTGAAAAACGGCGACGTGATCGAGGTGATCACAGCCCCCGTGTCCGCCCCCAACCCCGCCTGGTTGGGTTTTGTGCGCACCGGGCGCGCGCGCTCCAAGATTCGGCACCACCTCAAGACCATGGCGCAAACCGAGTCGATCGAATTGGGCGAAAAGCTTCTCACCCAATCGCTGCGCGCCGAGGGCATCGACAAATTGCCCGAAGAAGACAGCACCCACCAAACCTTGTGGGAAAAACTGCTGCGCTTCACGGGCAACCGCAACCGGGCCGACCTGCTCATGGACATTGGTCTGGGCAAACGCATTGCCACCATTGTGGCCAAGCGCTTGGCGGCTTTACTGTCGGAGCGCGGCCAAAAACCCGATGCCTTGTTGATGACACGAGAGCGTTTCACAGCGCACGAATCCATCTCGCAAGGGGCCATCACGCTGGATGGCAGCGAAAACGCCTCGGTGGTGTATTCACGCTGCTGTCGCCCTTTGCCTGGCGACGATATCGTGGGCTATCTGGGCCGAGGCGAAGGCCTGGCCGTGCACACACGTGACTGCGCCACCGCACGCAAACTCGAACACAAGGACAGTGAACGATTCATTGGTGTGGAGTGGTCCGATGAGTTGGCCCGCAATTTTGAAACTGGCATCACCGTCACAGTACTCAATGGCAAAGGTGTGCTGGCCCGGGTGGCGGGTGCGTTGGCCAGTGCAGAAACCGACATCGTGCACGTGGACATGGGTCAGGAGTCACCCCAAGACACGGCCGAGCTGAAGTTTGTGGTGGCGGTGCGCGACACAACCCACATGGAACAAGTGCTGCGCTACCTCAAACGCACACCATCGGTCATACAAGCCGCACGCCAAAGTAACAAAAGCAACTCCGCTGTTTGAGACAAGCACATGCCCGCACGCAATTGGGGCGGGATAGCTGATCGGCAACACCTCAATACCGAGCCGCCCGGCTGGCGTGACCAGTTTGAGTCACCCTCACGTGACTTGGGCAAAGTGCGTGCAATGGCGACCCCCAGCTGTCCTCACCATTTAAGCTGTCGACTTCGTCCATACCCAAGATGGTCACCGTGCGTTCTGCACCTGAGGCTTCAACATAGGTCACGGTTGCGCCAAAAAATACCCGGTCGCTGCCATGATGCAGCGCAAGCTCCACCACCTCGGCGATTTCCAGACGCTTGGTCAAAAAGCGGATGCGACAATCAATCTCTAGGAGTCTAGGCGGCAGAAAAGTTTGACATCGAAGGGGAAAATTTCGACCTCTCAGAATCGCTTAGGCTGCGTTATTTCATTGTGGGTAAGGGGTCAAGCACCCCAAAAATCTCTCACTTTTGGGTCGATTAGCTTCTGCCGCCCAGACTCCTAGCAAGCGTTTTTTGCCATAGATGTAGTCGCCGTTTTCCGATCAATCCCCATGGCTAGCGGCACATCGCTGGCGGCCCAATGAACGATCTCCACGACTTTAGACCGTTCATCATCGATCAGGGCAAGCAACTCGGTCCGAGTCCGGGCATAACCCGCAGGTGTCATGTAGTTGCGCGCACCTGCTGGCAAGGTGGGCAAAGCCAAATCTTCATCGTCGTCAGACTCTTTGGTCAATGCATTGATCATGTGGAAATGTTCAAAGAGGCAAGGCTAGAAGCTTGCCAAAGACCGGGGTATTTGGACGGCGCACATAGAAAAAGCCCACAACTTTCGTTGTGGGCTTTTTAATTTTTGGTGCGGCTGGCAGGAATCGAACCCACGACCCCTTGGTTCGTAGCGTACTTCTTTGAATTCCAGTGACATCCAGCAACATTCATGTCTTCAATAAAATCAACAACTTACGGAATTTAATCATCCAACAAAACCTAGCATAATCCATGAAAAGCCACCACTTATTCGGACACGGTTCGGACACGGAGGCAAACCTCTCTACCACTTGGATGACGCTATGGGTAACCTGACTGTAAAGCAAATTGAAAACGCCAAGCCCAAAGACAAGCCGTACAAACTGATGGACGGCGACGGGCTGCAACTGCGTGTGGCCGTCGATGGCGTCAAGACTTGGCTGGTGCGTTACATGTTTGACGGCAAAGAGCGCCAGTACCGCCTGCCGGAACTGTATGGCGATGGTGACGGACGGATCGGTCTCAAAGAAGCACGCGAAGAAGCCACACACGTTCGCGCACTGGCACGCAAGGGCATCGACATTCAAATCAAACTTGACAACGAGCGACAGGCCGAAATTGAGCGGCAAGAAATTGAAGTCGCGCAATCAAAAACACTGTCTGACCTGTTTGAGGACTGGGTAAAAACTGTAGACCGCAAAGACGGAGGAAAAGAACTGCGACGGTCGTTTACCCGTGACGTATTGCCTATTGCTGGCGATCTGAAGTTGAGCAACGTTCAACCTGAACATATCGAAAAGATGTTGCGCGATGTTGTTAAGCGGGGTTCTTACCGTGCATCGGTCACGCTGTTCGCTGACTTGAAGCAAATGTTTCGGTGGGCGGCACGCAAACGTGCCTGGAAGAACTTGATTGAAAACCCCACCGAAGAAATTAACCTGAAGGAAGACAAGATACTTCCCAAAGAATACGAGGGAGCAGAAAGGAACCGTGCTCTTAACGAGTACGAAATCCGCGAACTTGCTCGAAAACTTCCAGCTTCTGGCCTGATGCCGAAAACACAAATTGCCATGTGGTTGATGCTGTCATGCTGCTGTCGCATTGGCGAGGTCATACAAGCACGATGGGAACACGTCAACTTTGATGCTAGCGAATGGGTGATTCCAAAAGAACACTCTAAAAATCGCAAAGCTCACACCATTTATTTGTCGCCCTTTGCGCTTCAAAAATTCCAAGAACTCAAAGCGATTGCATCCAGCGAGAAGTGGTGTTTCCCTGACTCTACCGGCACCACCCATGTCTGCATGAAGTCAACAACCAAGCAGGTCCGTGATCGTCAGATGGCTGCAATTGGTCGAAAGCCTATGAAAAATCGCAGCAAGAATTCAGATGCCCTACTTCTGGTCAACGGAGATTGGGTGCCACACGACTTGCGGCGAACGGGTGCGACCATCATGCAATCGCTGCATGTCGCCCCAGCCATCATTGAGCGTGTGCTGAACCATGTTGAACCCAGCAAGCTTGTGCGGACGTACCAGACATACGACTATGCTGAGGAAAAGCGGGATGCGTGGAACCGCTTGGGGAAGAGGCTCGCAGAATTGGTTCCGCAAATCGCATAGGCAGAGCCGAGGCGCATCAGCGGCTCAGCCTGCTCCAGTCCTTGGCAAGCTCATAAACCTCAGGCATCCAGCTTTCCACGTTACTGAATGTTATAACTATTCGGTTGTTGACGGGATCGGTATTCCAGCCAATACGCTGACCACCCCAGCCAGAAGCCCAAGCAGTATTGGGTGCCATCGAGTTTTCAGTCCAAGTGAAATATCCATAGCCAGCAAATAATTTTCCCATTTTGCGGGTGCTGGGGTTGCTGCCGTTGCTTATTTGCGTACTCAATGCAGCCCGCACATAGTCACCAAAGCAGCCTTGTTCTTTTGTACTGCGCTTGACCCACACGGCGAACCGCATCCAGTCCTCAAGTCGTAAGCGCATGCCGCTATCGGCCAGCCCGTTTTGTTGACGGTCTTGCACATACAAACCCGGCTTTGCCGCACCCATTGGATTCAAAATCTGCTCCTGAATCCACTGGCTCCAAGGCGTACCCGTGGCTCGGCTGACCATGATGCCCAACAGAATCGGGTCGGTGCTTTTGTATGAAGTCACTTCGCCCGGTTTGTAATCGGAGAAAACGCCCCTTGCTGCTTTGGCAATTCGGTCTTCTGTCACCAGATTGACCAGATTCAGATTGCCGCGTCCCCACTCCTTGAACTGATCTGGTGTCCAGACAGAACTGTCAGGGTTGGGGTCAGCCGCACCGGAAGCCATGCGCAGCAAGTCGCGCACTGTTGCATTCCCCAATGCTTTGCCGTTCAGTTCGGGCACAACTTCGCTGGCACGGGTTTCCAGCTTGAGCTTTCCCGCGCAGATGACCTGCCCCACAGCCATAGCTGTGACCGTCTTGCCCATGGAGAAGCCAAAGAAGACGGAATCAGCATCTGCTGGCGCTTTTGTCTCTGAGTACATTACCGTGTCACCATCCATCAAAACAAACGCTTTGGCTGGCCGATTAGCCACCAATGCGCGTGCCTTATCAATGATGGTTTGCTCTGCCGCTGTTGGTGTTCGCTTTTGAAGTTGCGTAGGTGTGGCGCTTGGTTTGGTTTCGTACCACCACGGATTGCCCTTCTTGACCAGCAGCCATTCATCTGGTGCAGCGGCATTGCCGTCAGCGTAGGGATTATTTTGAGCGAATGCTTGGCTGCACAACAATAGGACAGTCGCCGCGATTCGGGTGATTCTTTTGTTCATTTGTAGTCTTTCAGAATGTATGTGCCGATCATTTCGATGAAGATGGTGGGTCAACATCCGCCAGAGAAATGCCCACCACGTTGTCCATCGTCACACCACCTTCAAGGATGTATTTCTTGCCGATAACCAAGTCAGCTTTGGCACCGATCAGCGGCATGAATCCCTTTGGCCCTTCTGCCCATGACTGACACCCCTTTGTATCTGTGCAAATCGCAGACTGGCTATTGCCATTGGCATCAACGTATTTCAGTTGGCAGGTGTCGCCACACTCAAAGGCTTGCAATGTCACACCTGCAACGTTTCGTTTGGGCGCTGCTTTAGCGGCTGCGATTTCCGCATCTATTGAGCCCGTCTGAATCTCTCTCGGCGAGGCTGATGGCAAAGCAGAAGTTACGGGCTTGAAAGCACCCATATTTCCAATGGTCGTTACAAGTTCAACCGCACCTCTGAATCCACGCATTTCAACCAGTTGCTGCTTCTTGTCATCGGTCATTTGTGACGTGTATTCAATGTCAGTTGATACGGTCGTACCATCTATTTTGAGTTTGCGGTCAACAGGTACTCCGAGCCATGAACCCATGGCGAGGTAGTTGGTCATTGCCTTTTTCGAGGCTTCAGGCAATTCGACATTGAGTTCGGCGTTGCAAACCAACTTCCCGGTTTTGTCATCGGTTGACGCTGTGCGAATCAATTTCACCGTAAGCTTTACTCCTTGCTTCATTTGTTCAAGTAAGCCCTCGTCGCCATTTGGTTTGAATTGCTCTCCAGTCATTGCATCGTAAAAAATCCCCTTGACCAACTCAAGAGTCTTTTCATCAGAACACTGAGGGGTCTTGTTTCCGCAGGCAGTCAGACACAAGACAAGCATAGGCAGTACGGCATATCGAATTTTCATTGTTGACTCCATTTATTGGGTTTGCATCACGCCGTATTGGCTGGTGAAGGTCTGGCCTTGTGATACCGCTTGAAGCAACTGCCCGATTGCTGCATTGCCTTTCTTTGCGACCCATGCCGCTACCTCGGCACGCGCTTGGCAATACGTCGTTGAAAACACCGCGCTGTTGTTGGTGTATGCCGTCCAGTCGGACTCCAAGTCCAACGTCAACAGACTTGGTATGCCCTTGCCAGTGACGTTCGTGCAAACTGGCTCACCACCCACATACGTCGCAAGCCCTTCGTCAAACCAAGCCGGGATATGGACGCCATTCAACCGGGCAGCAGCTTCAACGTGCGAGAACTCATGCGCCAGCACATAGGTGTTCCGGTTGTACGTTGCTGAGGTCAGGATGACGGTCGTGCGCGGC
The DNA here is from genome assembly GCA_964422575.1 of uncultured Limnohabitans sp. GTDB lineage: Bacteria > Pseudomonadota > Gammaproteobacteria > Burkholderiales > Burkholderiaceae_C > Limnohabitans_A. Next base: position 1,789 of record CAYRBW010000078.1, on the reverse strand, counting down.
ACCGTATATTGACCAGCAAATGTATTGGGCGGCAAGGTCACATTACGCAAACTGGCTCCAGCAAAGTAAGTGCTGCAGGTCGTTGTGCTGCACACAATTACATCGGGCTGGGTTGATACCAAACTACCGTAAACCGTCTTGTCACTCTGAGCCGCCGCACTCACCGCATCAACGATCACGGGATACTGGTTCTTGGCAACTGTTGGGTCAATGAAGATGTTCCCACACGCTGCAACCAATGCCGTTCCGTTGAACGATGGCGGGCTGTTGGTAGCCGTGCCCGTGCAACTCAATGCCTTCACTGTGAAGTTGGTAATGGTCACGCTTGAAGCAAACGCATTGCCTGCCACGTCCTTAGTAGCTGGCGCATTCACAGTTGCCACACATTTGGCATTGGCGGCATATCCCGGCGCTGTGGGCGTGTACGTGGCAACGGCACCCGATACCGTAGTTGTTCCCAGTACATCCACGCCGTCACAGGTCATCTTGATGCTGGCGGTGGATAAGGTTTCACTGGCCGTAAAGCTCACTGTCGAAGCATACGCGGCACCCGTTGCGCCATTGGCGGGGCTGATGGCCGGCGCTGCTGCCAGTGTTGGCGCTGTTGTGTCGGTTGCAGCCGAACCACTGCCACCGCTGCCGCCTCCACAGGCGCACAGGATCAACGACACGGCGGTAAGCAGGGCGAGGTTTAGTTTTTCGCTCTGCATTTTCACCACCAACCATTCCAGTTCGTTTTTGTTTTCTTGTAATAGTCCGTGTTGACTGATCGACCCACCAAGAAAAACATAGCGATGAACACAGCCAGTTGAGCCATCCAAGCGGCTTGTGCTTGACCACGAGGCCCATAACCAAAGAGTGATTCAAACACTATCTGCGCAACAGAAACTCCGACAACTGTGATGATTAAGTAGACAATGCCCTTCTTCCACATTCCTTTGACAAAGTAGTACAGCCACGTAAAGAGTGATGCCCAGATATTGGAGTGAACACGATTGCGTTCCACTCTCGATAGAGAACTTTCTTGAGGTAAATCTGCACCTCCGGCCTTATCAATCAAAGCAAATACTTCTTGCCATTTCGCAGACAGATTCGCGGCAGACATAGTTGGGCTTGCTTGATTGAACGCAGTTTGAGGTTGAGCCGAGGCGGTTGGGGTAACCATTTGCGGCGCACCACACTTTGGACAAGTAGGAGCGGTTTCATGAATTTGAACGCCGCAGCCACGGCAATGAACGAACTGAGTCATGTTTTTCCTTTGGTTTAGAGATTGCCGATACAGATCAGCAGGCTGATGCTTGCCAATACCAGTCCGATGACGGCGGTTGATTTACTGGGTTTTTCTTGATACAGGCTCAAGCCGCCGCAGATGCTGGCGATGAGCACTAGAAATACAGTGCCGATGACTTCGTCACGACTCCAAGGGGCATCAACTCCAAGCGCCCCAAGTAAGACAAGCACGCCAACCACGCATGAGGTAGTGGATAGGACGGTATGGTTCTTTTGGATTGCTACCTGCGGCGGTGCTTGCAAGGCTCCGCATTTTGGGCAACTCACAGCAGTCTCGTGAATTTGCACGCCGCATCCACGGCAATAGATCAAGTTTGACACTTGTACTCCTTAAAAAAAAATCCAAATGAAGTCGGGCTTGGTTTTGCGCTTATGTGTCTCAAACGACACATATTTTCTCACGTCTTGTGTCGTTTAAGACGTTTCCCTGAAAGGCACACTAGTCGAACCTTCAGGGCATGAAAACAACAGCCCCGAAAAGCAGCCGGGGTGCCGAAAG
>CAYRBW010000077.1:0-9477 GCA_964422575.1 uncultured Limnohabitans sp. | reverse complement strand
GCAAGTACTTGGCTGTATCAGCCGAGCCTGCTGTGACCATGGCCGTGGCCATGACTTTGACAGCGTCATAAACGTAAGGGGCATACACCTGCACGTCAGCGTTGTACTTGGCTTTGAAGTCGGCACGGAACTTTTCCATGCCGGCTTTTTGTTCGCCTTCGACACCACCGGCTTCAGCGCAGAAAACGGACTCGTCTTTCATGGCGTCGCCAGCCAGCTTGGCCAACTCGGAAGAGCAGATGCCATCACCACCCAAGAACTTGGCTTCGATGCCCAGAGATTTCATCTGACGCAGCATAGGGCCAGCGACAGCATCCATACCGCCGAAGAACACAACGTCAGGCTTCTTGGCCTTCAAGGTGGTCAAGATGGAGTTGAAGTCAGAGGCTTTGTCGGTCGTGAATTCGTGACCAACGATGGTGCCGCCAGCAGCGGTAGCCCCCTTCTTGAATTCTTCAGCAACACCTTGGCCGTAAGCCGTACGGTCATCGACCACGGCAATGTTTTTGCCTTTGAGGGTTTCCACAGCGTACTTGCCGAGGGTACCGCCCAAGTGAACGTCGTCAGCCACCACGCGGAACGCGCCGGTGTAACCCTGACGTGTGTACTTGGGGTTGGTGGCAGAGGGGGAGATTTGAGGAATGCCAGCAGCGTTGTACAACTGCGAAGCAGGAATGGTGGTACCTGAGTTCAGGTGACCGATCACGCCATTGACTTTGGCATCGACCAATTTCTGAGCGGCAGCTGTGCCTTGCTTAGGATCGGCAGCATCGTCTTCGGCCAACAGCTCGAATTTGACAGCCTTGTCGCCGATTTTCAGACCAGCCGCATTGAGTTCTTCAATGGCCATACGTGCACCGTTTTCGTTGTCTTTACCCAAGTGAGCAATGGCACCGCTGACAGGACCGACGTGACCAATTTTGATCACAGTGATGTCAGAAGCGGCGTCTTTTTTGCCACAAGCAGCCAGAACGACTGCGGCAACGGCCACAGAAACCAAAGTCAAAGAACGCATACCAGAAAATTTCATAGAAACTCCGAAAATTAATTGCTTCAATCAAGCAAGCCGTAAAGATACAGCAAAACAGACCGTTTGGGAGTTAGGGAAAACCAAAATTCTTGCCAAACCACGAAGGTTATTGCCTGCACTCAATGCTCTTATGGGCGAAAACGCTTGACCCAAGCCTGCCGCACACTCCGTTGGACCCATTCGGTGGTCATGCGCTCCAACTCAGGGCGCAAACTTTGTACCAAATCATCTGCCAATGCCATGAAAGATGCCCGCTCCGATTCGCAGGCATCCAAAGCGGCCACCAAACTAGGTGATATCTGAGCTGCCGGTACAACCGCACTCAAAATTGGCGCGACCGATCCCGCATTTTCTGAAAAAGGGGCGGATTCAGACAAGTTCATGGTGTGGCAGCCTTAGATAAATCGTGCTGATGTAAATCGTAGCCTAGCCCAATGTAATGACGCCAGCGCTGACGAGCAGTCATTCGGCCGTGGTCATCGGTGGCCACAATCTCGATCAAACGCGCAAAGCGCTCAAAACCTTGCGGCACTTCATCACCTAGATTGACCAGCACATCCATCCCACTCAACTGAAGTGGATCGCCATGCAAGCGAATCGGCGAGGCGTCTTGCACATCCCGGTCATCCGCCGCTGTGCTGTGCGGCAAAAAGTCCACGTCCGAAAAGGTCCAGAGTGCGGCATCGAGTTGGCGCAATGCGGCCTCGGAGCCCACAACGCCAACCCTCAAATGACGCCCATGGGCTTTGCGCAAAAGCCGACAAGCGTATTGCAAGCGCTCTGGCGCGTTGAAATGAAATTCAATCCGGGTCATTGACAACCGCTCAACGATGGCGCGCAGTTGAGGTTTTGACAGGGCCTTGACCCACTTGAGCCAAGAGGTAGTGCATCAGCAATGCGACGGGGCGGCCTGTGGCACCTTTGGCGGCACCGCTTCGCCAAGCGGTACCGGCAATATCGAGGTGGGCCCAGGGATAACGCGAGGCAAAGCATTGTAAAAATTTGGCAGCGGTGACCGCGCCCGCCAGACGCCCTGCCACGTTGGCCACATCGGCAAATCGCGACTTGAGGCCTTCGGCATAGTCATCATCCAAAGGCATGCGCCAGCAAACATCACCAGAAACATCACCCGCCGCCTGAAGCGACTGGGCCAGCGCATCGTTGCTGGAAAAAAGGCCCGAACGAACCGCACCAAGGGCAATCACGCATGCGCCCGTCAAGGTTGCGATATCGATCACAGCTTGGGGTTTGAAGCGTTCGGCATAAGTCAACGCATCGCACAGCACCAAACGGCCTTCTGCGTCGGTGTTCAAAATTTCAATGGTCTGGCCACTCATGCTGGTCACGACATCGCCCGGCTTGACGGCCAATCCGTCGGGCATGTTCTCGGTTGCGGGGATCAGCCCCACCACATTGATGGCGGGTTTGAGCTGACCCAATGCCTTGAACACACCCAGCACACTGGCAGCGCCACACATGTCGTATTTCATCTCATCCATTTCGGCCGCAGGCTTGATGGAGATACCGCCTGTATCAAACGTGATGCCCTTGCCCACCAGCACCACTGGGGCTTGCGTTGTTGCCGCGCCGTTGTAGCGCATCACGATGAACCTCAAAGGCTCAGCAGCGCCACGGGCGACTGCCAAAAAGGCACCCATGCCCAGTTTGGTGACCTCTTTGGGGCCCAGAACTTCGCATTTGAAAGCAGCACCTTTGGCAATCGCCTTGGCAGCTCCGGCCAGAATGACCGGCGTGCAATGGTTGGCTGGGCGATTGGCCCATTCTTTGGCCGTTTCAACGCCAGCCATCAGCGCTTGCGCCTGAGCAAGTGCCCCTCTCAGCTCAGCCGTGACCGTATCGCCACTGATCACGACTTGTTTGAGGGTTCGTGGCTTGGGTTGACTCAAAGTCGTGGTGTAGCTGTAGCTAACATCGGCCAATGTCGACACCGCCACTTGCAGCGCCTTGGGCGAGAATTCGGTGACGGCATGAAGGCCCATGCGCTTGATCTTGGCGGACTTGAGCGCCGACCAAGCGGCAAGCACAGCACTGCGAATGTGAGCGGGTGTGCTGTCACCCACACAAACAATCACCAAATGACGTGCTTTGATGCCAGGATGCGCATACAAAGACAGCACCTCACCGGGCTTGTGGTCAAAATCGCCATGCTGAACGGCAGCCCTGACCAAAGAGGTCACAGGGTCCAAGCCAGAGATGAGCAATTTGTCGTCTGATGGCCAGAAAACCACCAGGGCATCCAGATCGGTGCGAATAACGGTGGACAGAGCACGCTTTTGGATTTCGAAGTTCATAATTCAGCTTTTCCTTCGTCCCGATGTTATTCCATTCCTCTTTACACAAAGACCTCGCCCGCAATTTCGGGGCTACATTGGTGATTTTGGTCACCATTGTGATCACCATCATCTTGATCCGAACTTTGGGCCAAGCCAGCCGCGGCAGCGTCAACCCTTCCGAAGTCCTGCTGGTCATGGGCTTGAGTGTGCTCAGTCAGCTCACCACCATCATCACCTTGAGTTTGTTTATCACCGTGGTCGCTACCCTGTCTCGGATGTACAGCGACAGTGAAATGGTGATCTGGTTTTCAAGCGGTCAGGGTTTGGGCCATTTTGTGCGTCCACTGTTCCAGTTTGCTTGGCCCGTTCTGCTGATCGTCATCCTGCTGGCCCTTTTTGCTTGGCCCTGGGGCAACCAGCAAATCCAAGAATTGAAGCTGCGCTTTGAAAAACGCAACGACATCGAACGCGTTGCGCCCGGTCAATTCCAAGAGTCTGCCGGTGGACAACGGGTGTTCTTCATTGACAAAGACACCCCAGACAACCGCTTTGGCAGCCACGTCTTCATATCCAGTTTGGTGGGCAGCTTGGAGAGCGTGACCACGGCCCAACAAGGACGAATTGAGCTCACAGGCAATGACCGCTTTTTGATTTTGGACAAAGGTCAGCAATGGTTGACCAACCGTGACACGGGGGAGACCCGATTGACCGAATTTGAACACTATGAATTACTGATCGACTCCGATGTCAGTATCCCCGCACCCACATTCACGAGCCGTCAATCAACGAGCTGGGCGCTGCTGAAAAACCCCAATCGTGAAAACTTGGCCGAACTGTCCTGGCGACTGGGCTTGGGTTTGGCCGGCATCAACCTGGTCCTGATTGCTTTGGCCGTATCCGCTGTCAACCCCCGAGGCGGGCGCAGCTACCACTTGGCCTTGTCTCTGTTTGTGTTTGTCGCTTACTACAACATGGTCAACGTAGGTCAAAGTTGGATCGGCTCAGGCCATTTCGACTTTCTACCCTTCATTTTGGGGCTCCATGGTGGTGTCTTCCTGGTCGCTCTGATCTGGTTGTCGGTGCGACATCTCAATTGGTCATGGCGATTTCTTCGCCCGCTTGGTGCCACACAAAGCCGAGAAGCCGCATGAAAACTGTACGCAGCTTGCTGCATGGCGAAATCATTCGGGCTGTCACTTTTGTAGGCATTGGCTTTCTGGCCTTGTTCCTGTTCTTCGATCTCGTGGATGAGCTCCAGAACCTGTCACAGCTGGCCAATCAAGGCTACCAACTGCAACATGCCTTGTTCTTTGTCGCGCTCAAAATACCAGCCCACATTTACGAGCTGTTTCCCATCTCGGTGCTGATTGGCTGCATTTTCGTGATGGCACGGCTGGCGCAAAGCTCGGAATTCACCATCTTGCGCACGGGCGGACTGGGACCACTCAAAGCCTTGGGAACCTTGATGCAATTGGGACTGGTGTTTGTAGCACTGACTTTTTTGATAGGTGATTACGCCGCGCCTTGGGCCGAACGCCAAGGCATCTTGCTCAAAACCCGATTTCACGGCAATTTGACGGTGGGGCAAACAGGGGCCTGGCTCAAAGAAAGGCAAGGCACCCGGCATTTCGCCGTCAACGTCCGAGGATTTGACGGTATCAGTCGGCTAGAAAACATCCGGATTCATGAGTTCAATGAAGTGGGCCAATTGCTGGCCATCACCACCGCCCCCCTAGGTGAAGTGGGCGAAGGTGTTTGGCAATTGCAACAAGCAGAAGAAAAATCCATCCGTGTGGGCACAACCAAAGGTGAAATTCAATACTCCACCGCTACGCATGCCCAGCTCGACTGGACCACCGACATCAGCGCCGACATGGTGGCCGCTGCCGTTCTGAGCCCTGACCGCATGCAGACCTGGGAACTGTTTAAATACATGCGCCATTTGGCGAGCAACAAGCAAAATTCGCAACGTTACGAAATTGAATTTTGGCGCAAGGTTTTCTACCCCTTGAGCTGCCTCGTTATGCTGGTCATGTCCTTGCCCTTTGCCTACCTGCACTTTCGCTCCGGTCAAATTGCAGGGCATGTGTTTGGTGGCGTTCTCGCTGGCATCAGCTTTGCATTGCTCAACAACCTCTTCGGCTTTGTTGGTAATTTGCAAAACTGGCAACCTTGGCTGACCGCAGCCGCACCTGCCTTGCTTTACAGCGCGATTTCTTTACTCGGTTTTTGGTGGATGGTCTTAAGGCAATGACAATGAACTTGAACTCCCAGGCGGGTGTGATTTTGTTCGCCCATGGTTCACGCGACCCCTTGTGGCGATTGCCCATCGATGCCGTGGCACAGCAAATGCGTCAACGCTGGCCTGCATTGGCCGTGGAATGTGCTTTTTTGGAACTGACCTCCCCCGATCTGGCCACCACCGTCGAGGCCATGATGATGCGGGGCCTGTCCCACCTTCGCATCGTGCCCATGTTTTTGGGCGTCGGGCGACACGCACGTGAAGACCTGCCAGCGCAGGTCCAGGACCTCACCAAAGCCTATCCTCAAGTCCACTTCGAGTTGCTGCCCGCCATTGGCGAACACCCTGCCATGACACATCTCATGGCCAACATTGCGGCTGACCAAACCACAAATTCATAGACCAGTTAAAGCATAATGATGATCGTCAATATGGCATTTAACGTATGAATCTGCATCAATTTCGCTTTGTCCAAGAGGCTGCTCGCCGCAACCTGAACCTGACGGAAACGGCCAAGGCCCTGCACACCTCACAGCCGGGGGTATCCAAAGCCATCATCGAACTGGAGGAAGAACTGGGCATTGAAATCTTTGCGCGCCACGGCAAACGCCTCAAGCGCATCACAGAACCCGGTCAACACGTGCTGCAAAGCATCGAAATCATCCTGCGCGAAGTGGGTAACCTTCGGAAAATTGGCGACCAATACAGCGCGCAGGACAGTGGCACGCTGTCCATCGCCACCACCCATACCCAAGCCCGCTACGTGCTGCCCATACCGGTGGCCAAGCTGCGCGAAAAATACCCCAAGGTCAACATCAGCCTGCACCAAGGTGCACCCGACCAAGTGGCCAAGATGCTGCTCGATGACACCGCGGAAATCGGCATCGCCACCGAATCCCTGTCAGCCTACGAGGAACTGGTCACCCTGCCCTGTTATGAATGGCAGCATGTGCTGGTGCTCCCACTCGATCACCCACTGGCCAAAAAAGAGCACCTGTCACTCGAAGACATTGCCAATGAGCCGATCATCACTTACCACCCATCATTCACAGGCCGGGGTCGAATTGACCATGCTTTTGCCGCCAGAAAACTGCACCCACGCATCGCGCTGGAGGCCATCGACTCGGATGTGATCAAAACCTATGTTCGTCTGGGCTTGGGCATTGGCATCGTGGCCGAAATGGCCGTCAAAGACGACCCGGTCAAAGATCTGGCGGTTCGTCCTCTGGGCGCGTTGCTGGGCATGAACGTGGCCCGTGTGGCCTTCAAGCGCGGGGCGTACCTGCGCCACTTTGTCTCCCATTTCGCCGAATTGCTCAGTGACCGCCTGACCGCACCCTTGATCACAAAAGCCATGACCGGACACGTCAACGACTACGAACTTTGAGCCTTGAACTTTGAGCCTGGAACATTGAACGCCATGAACGCACGCACCCTCAACCTGACCTCCAAAGCGCCCCACATGGGCACTACCATTTTCACCGTCATGTCGGCATTGGCGACCGAAAAGAATGCGGTTAACTTGGGTCAAGGCTTCCCGGACTTCCCGTGCGACCCCAAGCTGCTGGACCTCGTGAACGATGCGATGCGCGAAGGACTCAACCAATACCCGCCCATGTCCGGTGCGGCCCCACTGCGCGAAGCCGTTTCGAAAAAAATCGAAACCCTTTACGGCCGCCACTACGATCCGGCCAACGAGATCACCATCACCGCAGGTGCCACACAGGCCATCCTCACCATCATCTTGGCCATCATTCATCCGGGTGACGAAGTCATCGTCTTGGAGCCTTGCTATGACAGCTATGTGCCCAACATCGAATTGGTCGGTGGGGTGGTGGTGCGCGTGCCCCTCACACCCGGCACCTTCCGGCCTGACTTCAACAAAATCTGCGCCGCCATCACACCCCAAACCCGGGCCATTCTGATCAACTCGCCGCACAACCCCAGTGGCATGATCTGGTCCAAGCAAGACATGCTGACCCTGCAAGAGATTTTGGAGCCCACCAACATCGTGCTCATCAGCGATGAGGTGTACGAGCACATGGTTTACGCCCCCAACCAGCACTGGAGCGCCGCACACTTCGACGGCTTGGCCGCCCGTGCCTTCATCGTGTCCAGTTTTGGCAAAACCTACCATGTGACCGGCTGGAAAGTCGGCACCGTGGCAGCGCCTGCGGCCTACACCGCCGAGTTTCGCAAAGTGCACCAATTCAACGTGTTCACAGTGAACACCCCCATGCAGCACGCCCTGGCCCGCTACATGGCCAACCCCGCCCCCTGCGTGGAGCTGCCCGCGTTTTACCAGCGCAAACGTGACCTGTTTCGGCAAGGCCTGGCGCAAACCCAATTCAAGCTGCTGCCCAGCGAGGGGACCTACTTCCAGTGCGTGGACATCTCCAGCCTGAAAGTGCCCGAGAAAAACCTCAGCGAAGCGGACTTCTGCAAATGGCTCACCACCGAGATCGGGGTAGCGGCCATTCCCTTGTCAGCGTTCTACGGCAAGGGCTTTGACCAAAAAGTCATCCGGTTCTGCTTTGCCAAAAAAGACGACACACTGAATCTGGCTCTGCAACGCCTTGCCAGACTTTGAACGTCAGTCGTCTTCCGCCGCACTGATGTTGGGAAACAGGATGTCCGTGAACCCAAAGCGGCTGAAGTCACGCACCCTCATCGGGTACAACTTGCCAATCAGGTGGTCACATTCGTGTTGCACCACACGGGCGTGGAAACCATCCACCATGCGGTCAATGGGCTGGCCTTTTTCATCCAAGCCGGTGTAGCGGATGCGTGACCAGCGCGGTACGACGCCGCGCAGGCCCGGTACAGACAGACAGCCCTCCCAGTCCTCCTCTTCGTCTGCGCACAAGGGAGTGATGACGGGATTCATCAGCACCGTGGGCGGCACCAAGGGGCGGTCGGGGTAGCGCGGGTTGCGTGCCGTGCTGCCAAAAATCACCAGCTGCAAATTAACCCCGATTTGCGGCGCAGCCAGCCCTGCACCATTGACTGCCACCATGGTGTCGCGCATGTCGGCGATCAGGGCGTGCAACTCCGGCGTGTCAAAAGCCTGTACAGGCTCGGCCACACGCAGCAGGCGGGCATCGCCCATTTTGAGGATGTCACGCACACTCATGGCTTCGTTCCCGTCAACAACACCGCCAGCCCTGCGTCGTCCAGCACGGGCACGCCCAGCGCTTGGGCCTTGTCGAGCTTGCTGCCCGCTTCGGCACCGGCCACCACGTAATGGGTTTTCTTGCTGACCGAGCCCGCCACTTTGGCACCCAGCGCTTCGAGTTTTTCTTTGGCTTCGTCCCGGCCCATGCTTTGCAGTGTGCCAGTGAGCACCACGGTGATGCCCGCCAAAGGCATTTCGGTGGGGGCCAGGGCGTCGCCTTCGGGCCAAGTCACACCCGCATCGCGCAGGGCTTGCACCACTTCGCGGTTGTGCGGCTGGTCAAAAAAGGTGCGGATGCTGTGGGCCACCACGGGACCCACATCGGCCACTTGCAAGAGTGCGTCTTCGCTGGCGGCCATGACAGCATCAAGCTGGCCGAAATGCCGGGCCAACTCTTTGGCCGTGGCCTCGCCGACATGCCGGATGCCCAGGCTGAACAAAAAACGCCCTAAACTGGTTTGTTTCGATTGTTCCAATGCTTCGAACAGGTTAACGGCCGATTTTTCGGCCATGCGGTCCATGTTGGCCAAGGTGTCGAGTTTCAAATGGTACAGATCGGCCAGGGTTTTGACCTGACCCGAATCCACAAGCTGGTCCACCAATTTGTCGCCCAAGCCGTCCACGTCCATGGCGCGGCGGTGGGCAAAGTGCCAGATGGCCTGCTTGCGCTGGGCGCTGCAAAACAACCCGCCCGTGCATCGGTGGTCGGCTTCGCCCTCTTCGCGTTCGGCCAGAC
>CAYRBW010000076.1:0-9535 GCA_964422575.1 uncultured Limnohabitans sp. | reverse complement strand
GCCAAGCTCAAAGCGGGCCGTTTGAACCGCACCGTGCCCGACACCTGTCTGCAGTTCTGGGGCGGCATGGGCTTCACCTGGGAGAACAAGGTCTCACGCATGTACCGCGACGGGCGGCTGGCCTCGATTGGCGGCGGCGCTGACGAGGTCATGCTGGGCATCCTGGCCAAAATGATGGGCATTGCCAAGCGGCCACAAGCATGAGCAGCGCTTTGTTGATCGAACGCCAGGGCGCTGTCGAGACCTGGACGATGAACGCCCCTGAAACCCGCAACGCATTGAGCGATGCGGTGGTGGACGGCTTGCTGCAAGCCTGCGCGCGTGCAGCGAAAGACGCCACGCTGCGCATCGTGGTGCTGACCGGCGCGGGTGGGGCCTTTTGCGCGGGCGGCAGTCTGGGCGGCTTTGCCAGCCTGATTGGCCAGCCCTTGCAGGCAGGCCAAACCGATCCGCTTGTGGCCATGAACCGCGGCTTTGGCGACCTGCTGCACGCCCTGAGCGCTCTGCCCCAACTGCTGGTGTGCCGGGTGGATGGTGCGGCCATGGGCGGCGGTTTTGGCCTGGTGTGCTGCGCAGACCATGTGGTGGCCACAGAACGCTCGGTGCTGGGCACGCCCGAGGTCACACTGGGCCTGCCGCCTGCGCAGATTGCGCCTTTTGTGTGGCAGCGCTTGGGCGAGAGCACCGCACGGCAGTGTCTACTGCAAGGCCTGAGCTACACCGCAGCGCAAGCGCTGCAAGTGGGCTTGGTGCATGAAGTCATCGAAGAGGACAGCGATGCAGCGTGGAAGAAGACGCTGACACGCTTGTTGCGTGCTGCACCCGGCGCGGTGGCCAGCACCAAACAACTGTTGCGGCAGCTGCGCGGGCCGGTGCCGGATTTGCGCGATGCCGCTGCACAAGCTTTTGCCCAAGGTCTGCGCAGCGCCGAAGCTGCGCAAGGTCTGGCCGCGTTTGCACGCAAGAAGCCTGCGCCCTGGACACTTTCTGGCAAGGACACCGCATGAACCCCCAGGTCTCTCGCCTGTTGATCGCCAACCGGGGCGAGATCGCCCGCCGCGTGATCCGCACCGCCCGCCACATGGGCATCCAGACGGTGACCGTTTACTCAGACGTCGACCGTGATGCCCTGCATGTGCACGAAGCCGATACCGCCGTCGCATTGGGCGGCACGCTGTCCGCTGACTCGTATTTGCGCATCGACAAACTGCTGGCGGCCGCGCAGGCCACCGGGGCCGATTCGGTACACCCGGGTTATGGTTTTTTGAGCGAAAACGCCGAGTTTGCACAAGCCGTGATCGACGCGGGGCTGACTTGGGTCGGTCCACCCCCTTCGGCCATCCGCGCACTGGGCAACAAGTCGGCGGCCAAAGCATTGGCACTGACGAACGGCGTGCCCTGTCTGCCGGGCTACTTTGGCGCGGACCAGAGCGACGCCACCTTCACAGCTCAGGCGGAGCAGCTGGGCTTGCCGCTGATGGTCAAAGCCGTGGCGGGCGGTGGTGGGCGTGGCATGCGATTGGTGACCGACATGGCGCAACTGCTGCCCGCCCTGCAAACCGCCCGCTCTGAAGCACTGGCCGGGTTTGGCAACGGGGATTTGCTGATGGAACGCGCCTTGCTGCGCCCCCGCCACATCGAGGTGCAGATCATGGCCGACAGCAAAGGCCACTGCATCCACCTGGGCGAGCGCGACTGCTCGGTGCAACGCCGCCACCAAAAGATCATCGAAGAATCACCCAGCCCCGCCGTGACCCCTGCGCTGCGCGAGCAACTGGGGCAAGCGGCCATCGCACTGGCCCAATCGACGGGCTATGTGGGTGCGGGCACGGTGGAGTTTTTGTTGGACGAGGTGACAACCACCCAGCAAGCAGACAAGCCCTTTTATTTGTTGTAGATTAACACCCGCTTGCAGGTGGAACACCCAGTGACCGAAATGCTCACCGGGCTGGATTTGGTCGAGTGGCAGCTGCGCATTGCACGCGGCGAGCCGCTGCCGCTGGCGCAAGCCGATGTGCGCCTTCAAGGCCACGCCATCGAAGTGCGCTTGTGCGCCGAAGACGAACACTTCACGCCGCAGACCGGCACGGTGCAAGTCTTTGCCCCGCCAGAGGGTTTGCGTTTTGACCATGCGCTGCACCCGGGCGTGGTGGTCACGCCGCACTACGATTCGATGCTGGGCAAACTGATCGTGCACGCCCCTACACGCCCCGAAGCGATTGAACGCCTGTGTTCTGGCCTGAACCAGACCACGGTGCTGGGTTTGCCGACCAACCGCGCATTTTTGACAGCTTGTTTGCAGCACCCGGTGTTCCGTGCGGGTGAGGCCTTGATTCCGTTTTTGGCCGAACAAGCCGACTCGGTGCGTGAACGTCTGCAAGCCCAAGGCGACGCGCGCATCGTGGCCGTGCTGGCTGTGCTCTACGCACATCAAGCGCCCGCAGCCGCGATGCCCAGCCCATTCAAGCGGCCCGTGCGCATGGGCTTGGGCGATGAGGTCTTGTCGATGAACCTTCAAGAGTCAGGGCAAGAGCAAGTGCGCATCCAAACGGGCGACACCCTCCACGAGGCACGCATTCAACGCAGTGGTGATCTGCTGCACATCGCGCTGGATGACCGCCACTGGCAAGCCCGCGCTGTGGCCTGCACGGGCGTGGTCAAACGCTGGCATGTGCAACTGCAAGGCCCCGAATGCGTGGAGCTGTGGCTCACCGACCAAAGCCACAGCGCCCCCAGCACAGGTGCGAGCGCCCAAGCGGCGCAGTCGCTGCGTGCACCCTTCAACGGCAAGTTGATTGCAGTGCACGTGCAAGAAGGCGCTCAAGTCAAACAAGGCGATGCCGTGGTGGTCATCGAGTCGATGAAACTCGAACACATTTTGTGCGCCCCACGCAATGCGCTGGTGCAGAGCATCGCGGCCAGCGTGGGCCAGCAAGTGGGCCCCGGCCAGGTGCTGGTGCAATGGAAGGATGCCGCATGAACACCGCCGCTGGGAGCGCTGGATTCACACCCGAATTCACAAACGAAGACCTGCATAGCCTGCAAACCACGGTAAAACGCTTTGCCCAACAAGCCATCGCCCCGCATGTGGCCGCTTGGGAAGAAGCCGGTCAATTTGACCGTTCGCTTTACACCCAAGCCGCCGAGCTGGGCCTCTTGGGCCTGGGCTACCCCGAACACTTGGGTGGCACGCCTGCCCCTTGGCGTGCACGCAACATGCTGTCGCAAACCCTGGCGCGTTACGGCGGCAGCGGTGGTGTGATGGCCAGCCTGTTCTCGCTCAATATCGGCTTGCCGCCGGTCATGGCGTATGGCAACGCCGAGTTGCAAGCCGAAGTGGTGCCGCCCGTGCTGCGCGGCGAGCGCATCGCGGCGCTGGCCATCACCGAGCCCGGTGGTGGCTCCGACGTGGCGAGTCTGCGCACCACCGCCCGCGCCGAGGGGGCCGACTATGTGATCAACGGCGAAAAAGTCTTCATCACCTCGGGCCTGCGGGCCGACTGGATCACGCTGGCCGTTCGCACCGACCCGGCCAGCAAGGGGGCCAGCGGCATTTCAATGATTGTGGTGCCTGGCGACACGCCCGGCATCACGCGCACACGCCTGCACAAGATGGGCTGGCACAGCTCGGACACGGCACAGCTGCGCTTTGACTCCGTGCACGTGCCCCAGCGTTACCGCCTGGGTGAAGAAGGCGCGGGTTTCAAAATGATCATGGGCAACTTCAACGGCGAGCGCCTGGCCATGTCGGCCATGGCGCTGGGCTTTGCGCAGGCTTGCTTTGACGAAGCCCTGGCTTGGGCACGCCAGCGTCAAACCTTTGGCGCAGCCTTGATCGAGCGGCAGGTCATCCGCCACAAGTTGATGGACATGCAAATGCGCATCTCGTCCACGCAAGCCTGGGTCGATGCCGTGACGCAACAAGCAGATGCAGGCCAGACCGGTGCCGAGTGGGTGGCGCAGGTCTGCCTGCTCAAAAACCACGCCACCCAAACCATGCAGTTTTGCGCCGATGCCGCCGTGCAACTGCTGGGCGGCATGGGCTTTATGCGTGGCACGGTGAGCGAGCGGGTTTACCGCGAAGTCAAGGTGATGATGATTGGCGGCGGGGCCGAAGAGATCATGAAAGAGCTGGCGGCCAAGCAGTTGGACATTTGAATCAGCCTATGAAACTTTGCGCTGCATGAAGGTATAAAGGAATGCCCAGCAAAATATTGAAAGGGAATGTCAAGCCCAGCGACATGCCGAAATAAAGCGAAGGACTGGCTTCCGGTATGGCATGCCGAATGACCGCTGGCACCGCAATGTAAGACGCACTGGCCGACAACACCATCAGCAAAGCTGCATTACCCACCGAAAAGTCAAGTGTCCATGCCATCACCAAAGCCACAAAAGCATGGACAAGCGGTCCCAAAACGGCATAGGCCACCAGCCAAAGTGACTGGCCTTTGATCTGCGGCATATTGCGTGCAGCCAACAACCCCATATCGAGTAAAAAGAAGGCCAACATGCCTTTGAACAGGTCCACCGAAAAAGGCTTCATGGCCGATTGGCCGGCTTCACCCGTCAATACGCCGATCACCATGGCCCCCAACAGCAACATCTGCGCACCGTCCGTCAATGCCTCGTGCAATATGCCACCCATGCGTGGATTAACACTCGCTTTTACATCCCTATTGCCACCGGTCAAGTGGGCACTGCCGCTCATCTGCCGTCGTACATGGTTGGCCATAACCACCGCAAACACAATCGCAGGCGACTCCATCAAGGCCATCGCCGCAGCCATGTGCCCCCCAAAAGCCACGCCTTGGTTGTCAAGGTGTTGGACCGCTGTGATGAAGGTCACCGCGCTGACCGAGCCGTAAGTCGCGGCAATGGCTGCAGCATCAAAACCCGACAAAAAACGGCGCAAAACCGTATAGCCCATCATGGGCACAACAAATGCCATCGTCAACGCAGCCCCCAGGCTGACGACCACTTCACGACTCAAACCTGATTGCGCCAGCGCAAATCCGCCTTTGAGGCCCAAGGCCATCAACAGGTACAGAGACAGGAATCTTGAAATCGAGGGGGGAATTTCCAAATTGGACTTCAAAGATCCAGCCAACATGCCGAACACGAAAAACAAAATGGCTGGATCTGAGAAACTGTTCATTTCAGTAGTGCCCTGTTAAAAGTTGAGCAAATTCAACTGCTTAGCGCTGCCTGCCTCTTGCGATGTGCAGGCATCTGGTTGCAAAGTGCATAAAATTGGGGGTTTTCTCGAAAACCGAGACCAACAAAATCTGTAGAAAATTGGAGCGCGAGGCTTGCAATGGCAACTCCTTTTTGACAATGGAAATCAGCACATCTGTGGCCACAGCACACCAGATCGGCGTCTTGACTGCGTTCCCACTGGTGCCCAAGAATTTCTGGATGTGTAAGTGCTGCTTGATCCATTTGAAAACAGCTCGACCGGCCAACGGTTCTTGTACAAAGCGGCATGGTCAAGGGCGGCAAGCTGGTGTTGTTGGTCCAAATCGATGCCCATAGGGTCTTGAGCATACAAACTCCTGGGTCTGTCGATCAATCGCAGCCAGTGCATGGTCAATACGCCAGTCTTGAAGATTCAGGACATTGGCCAGGGTCGAGCGTGCAGGAATGTAGCGCATGCCCAATGTGCAAAATCAAATTCAAATCGTGGACATCCATGAAATCTCTGAGACCCTTGCGATTACTCGCTTACAGCAACGTGGCTATCAAATAAACCGGGCACTGCTGTTTTCAATCAAAGATTTCATGCAGCCAGGATTTCTTGCGCTTGTAACTTTCGCGCTCATCCCAGCCGTAACGCCCTTTGCCATAAGTTGGCGGGAGCGGCATTGTCTGTGTAGGCTGGTGTGTTGCAGTGGCTTGTAACGGCACCGCGGCAGCGGCGCGGTCCAGCAATTTGTCAAGTTCACCACGGTCTAACCAAATACCTCGGCAAGCCGGACAGTAGTCAAGCTCCACGCCCTGGCGTTCGGTCATAACGAGAGGCGTATCGGTGCACGTAGGGCATTTCATGGTGATTCCTTTGGATTTTGACAAGCGCAACATGTGGATCAAACTTTCATCCGTTCATCCGTTCATCCGCACCGTTTGGCAACTCACTTGCTGTCGCCGCAAATGAAATGCACTCGCCGCGGCGCATCCGGTGCATGCAAGATTGGCACTGACTCTAAGGTCGAAATTTATCTTGTAGAAGATGATAATGACTGAACAACTATCTTAAAAAACCTGCCCATGCGCACAACCTTCAACTACAAGCACTTGTATTACTTCTGGGTCGTGGCCAAGGAGGGGGGCATCACCCGTGCCGCCGACAAACTGGACATGGCGGTGCAAACAGTGAGCGCACAAGTGCGCGAACTTGAACGCTCTCTTGGTTATGCCTTACTTAAACCTGCAGGGCGCGGTTTAACATTGACCGATGCTGGGATAGCAGCCATGCAGCAGGCTGACCAGATTTTTCAATTGGGTGAGAATTTACCCAGTAAGGTGCGCGACGCAGTGAGCTCTCCCACCGTGCGGCTGGCCGCTGGTATCTCAGACGGCCTGCCCAAACTGGTTGTGCGCCGCTTGATGCAGCCTGTGATGAGTGAACCCCATTTGCGCTTGTTATGCCACGAGGGCGAGTTCAACGAACTTTTGGGTGACTTGGCCTTGCACCGTTTGGATGTGGTGCTGTCAGACCGCCCGGCACCGAGCAACACCAACATTAAGCTGTACAACCACGCACTGGGATCGTCTGCCGTGTCTTGGTACGGCAGTGCGACCTTGGTCAAGTCAGCCAAAAAGAAATTCCCGTCCAGCTTGGCCGATGTGCCTGTTCTTTTGCCCACAGGACACACGGCCGTGCGCACGCGACTGGACCATTGGTTTGAACACCATGGTGTGGTGCCGCGCATCGTGGGTGAATTTGAAGACAGCGCCTTGCTCAAGACCTTTGGCGAAAGTGGCATGGGCGTGTTCCCAGCCGCGGAATGGGTGCATGACGAATTACTGGCACATTACGACGTACAGCGCCTGGGTCCGTGCGAGGGGGTGAAAGAACACTTTTTTGCAATCGGGACCGAAAAGAAAGTGCAACACCCTTTGGTTCAACGTCTTTTGCAAGCCACAGAGGCTGCGAACTGATAGTAAAAAGCCTCTGGGGCGCTAACCCCAGGGGCTTTGTCTGTGATGATGACCGTCAGGCCTTGGAAGTCCGCACACTCAACAACATGGTCGTGGCCAAAACACCCACCACCACCCCCAATGAAACGCCAACAGGGATTTTGAACACATCGATCAAGCACATCTTGGTACCGATGAACACAAGGATCACAGCCAGACCGTAGTTAAGCAAGTGGAACTTGTTGGCCACAGCGGCCAGCAGGAAGTACATGGCCCGCAAACCCAGAATCGCGAACACATTGCTGGTCAACACAATAAAAGGGTCAGAGGTGATCGCGAAGATTGCCGGGATCGAATCCACCGCAAAAATCACGTCCGTCAAAGCAATCAAACAGATCACCATGAACAAAGGCGTAGCGATCTTCTTACCGTTTTCCACGGTCCAAAAATTCTCACCGTCGTAGTTCTTGCTCACAGGCAAAACCTTGCGCAGCAACTTCAGGGCTGGGTTGTCATCGAGATCTGGCTCTTTGCCAGCAGCCCACCACATCTTCACACCTGTCAGGATCAAAAACGCACCAAACACATACAAGACCCAGTGGAACTCGGCCAACAGCCAACCGCCAACCAAAATCATCACAGTGCGCAACACAATCGCACCAATGATGCCGATCATCAACACGCGCTTTTGAAAGTTCGTGGGCACCGCGAAATAGGTGAAGATCATCAGAAAAACAAAGATGTTGTCCACCGCCAATGATTTTTCAATCAGGTAACCGGTCAAAAACTCGAGCGATTTGGTGTTCGCCAATTCGACCGAACCGGTGGTGTCTTTGATCGCCCACCAGAACAAACCGTTGAACAAGAAGCTCAACACAATCCAAATCAATGACCAGTTGAGCGCCTCCTTGACGCCAATGTCGTGGGCACCTTGTTTTTTGAGCACTACAAAATCCACGAACAGCGACACCAGCACAATGGCCACGAAGGTGGCCCAAAGCCACAGGGGAGCAATAGTTTCCATGAAATACCTCTTTCTTTTTAAATGGGTCCTTCAGACCGTTGAAATCTGTGCAGTGCTTGGATGTTCTTTTCAGACACTTGACAGAAGTGGCGGTTGAGGCTTTGTATTTTTACTGAACAAAATAACAAATTACCCCAAAAAATCAAGAGTATCAAACTGAATTTTCTTGCTGTTTCTGACAGACCCGGCTGGGCATCATGCTCCCATCTCAAACTGGATCGGTCATGTCTTTTTTCACAAACCTTCGCTCTTCTCTGCAAGGGACCCTACCCACCCGCGAATCACTGGCGCAGCATGCTTGGCTGCAACCGGTCGCACACTATCTGCTGCATCCGCAACTGTGGCGCTTGCAACACGAATCGGTGGCTCGAGGTGTGGCCATTGGTACTTTTTGGGCCTTCGTGATTCCTCTGGGCCAGACCTTTGTGGCGGCAGCCCACTGCATTTGGTGGCGCGGCAACATACCTGCAGCAGCCGTCATGACGATGCTGACCAACCCTTTGACTTTCGGTTTTTGGCTTTGGCTGGCCTATCAGGTCGGTCATTTGGCGCTTGGAATCCCCGAGCAGGCTCAAGCTGTATCGAGCACAGGATGGGCGAACGGGTTACAAGCTGTCGGAGGTTCTGTTGTGCTGGGCATGGGGATTTTTGCTGTCGGCGGTGCAAGCCTGGCCTACGTGCTGGTCAAATTCAGCTGGCGTTTGCGCGTGGTCATCCGGCGCCATCAATCCAACAACGCAAAAGATGGCCCATGAAGAATTCAAACAACCTCAAAAAAAAACCGCCAGCGCCTCAAAGGGGCTGGCGGTTTTTAAGCGGAAGATTTTGCGATCTTTACTTCTTGTCGCTGAAATAGCCTGAAGTGACTTTCCAACGGCCGTCAGTGATTTGTGACATGCGCGAGGCATTGCTGCCCAAGCGCTTGGTGGGGCTGAAAGTCATTTCTGCCGTGCCGAAGATGTCGGGTGGGATCACCATGGTGTCCATGGCCTTGATGATGCTCTCAGTGCTCACGTTGGCGCCTGACTTTTCGATGGCGCGCATGAAGGAGTCAATGGCGTTATAACCATAGACCGAGAACACAGTCGGTTCTTCGTTGAACTTGGTCTTGTACTTGTTGGCCCAGAAACGGATGGGCTGTGCGGCTTCGTCCAGATAAGGGTGCTGGGTCGACATGGTGGCGTAAAAGCCATTCATGGCGGGGCCGCCCAATTTGTGGATCAGGTCGGTGTAGGCCGCACTTGAACCCATAAACGTCGGATTGAAGCCCAGACGACGCGCTGTGGCGATGCCCCCAATGGTTTCGCGGATGATGGTGCCCAGCACCACCATGTCGCACTTGGAAGAAGCCAGTTTTTGCATCTGAGATGCAAA
>CAYRBW010000075.1:3272-9662 GCA_964422575.1 uncultured Limnohabitans sp. | reverse complement strand
ACTTCACGCTGGCTGCGGATAATCCACCCGCATGCCCTCTTCACACACATTTGACGCCGTTGTCATCGGCGCCGGCGCCGCCGGCCTGTTCTGCGCGGGCATTGCGGGCCAGCGTGGCCTGAAGGTGCTGGTGCTGGACCACAGCGACAAGATCGCCGAAAAAATCCGCATCTCGGGCGGTGGGCGCTGCAATTTCACCAACCGCTTGCTGGACGCATCGGCCCCGCAAAAGCACTTCATCAGCCAGAACCCGCACTTTTGCCGCTCGGCCCTGTCGCGCTACACGCCGCAGGACTTCATCGATTTGGTGCAAAAGCACGGCATCGCCTTCCACGAGAAACACAAGGGTCAGCTGTTTTGCGACCACTCGGCAGAAGACATCATTCGCATGCTGCTGGCCGAGTGCGAT
This sequence comes from uncultured Limnohabitans sp., assembly GCA_964422575.1. Classification (GTDB taxonomy): domain Bacteria; phylum Pseudomonadota; class Gammaproteobacteria; order Burkholderiales; family Burkholderiaceae_C; genus Limnohabitans_A. The sequence goes on along the minus strand of CAYRBW010000075.1, from coordinate 9,253 downwards.
TCAGGCGGCGTGACGCTGCGCAGCGGCTGTGGTGTGCAGACAGTTCGCCACTTGGTCGATGGCGGCTATGAACTGGATACCGCTCAGGGCACTTTGCAAACCCGTTCACTGGTGGTGGCCACAGGGGGCTTGTCCATCCCCAAAATCGGGGCCACAGGCTGGGGCTACGAAGTGGCCACGCAGTTTGGCCTGCGCTTGGTGGAGCGCCGTGCTGGCTTGGTGCCGCTGACTTTTGACGGCGAGGCTTGGGCACCTTATGCCCAGCTGGCCGGACTGGCACTGCCTGTGGGCATCGAGACGGGCGAAAAGAAAAACCGCATGCACTTTGACGAAGACCTGCTATTCACGCACCGGGGCTTGTCAGGGCCAGGGGTGCTGCAAATTTCGAGCTACTGGCAACAGGGCACGCCCATCCGACTCAATCTGGCCCCAGAACTGGATCTGCCCGCACGCTTGCATGAAGCCAAGCTGCGTTCCAAAAAACTGCTGGGCAACGAATTGGCAACTCTGGTGCCCAGTCGCCTGGCCGAAGCTTGGGTCAGCCAGGACTCGGCCTTGCAGCGCACTTCGGCCGAAGTGCCCGACAAAGCCTTGAACAAATTGGCCGACGCATTGGCCAGCTGGACACTCACGCCCACGGGCAGCGAGGGCTACAAAAAAGCCGAGGTGACGCTGGGCGGTGTGGACACGCGTGACCTGTCTTCTCAAACGATGGAGTCCAAACAGCCGGGCTTGTATTTCATTGGTGAGGTGACCGATGTGACCGGCTGGTTGGGCGGCTATAACTTCCAGTGGGCCTGGGCCAGTGCCCATGCCTGTGCACAAGCTTTGCCCTAAACGTTCAATAATTGAATCGACGCCCCAGCTGCAGAAACAGGTTGTAGGTGCCCCCTGAGCCTCTGGCAGCGCCGAGGTAGATGTCGCCGATTTTGCTGTCAACTGCGACAAAGAGCGTGCCACTGTAGCGCCAGCGCATCGCGTCGCCCTTGTACCAAGCGTCACCCGCCTCCAGCACCGTGCCGACATAGGTTTTTTGCTTGAACAGGCCTCCATCGGTCAACCGGTACATGTAAGTGGTTTGTACATGGGCCAGTTGGTCCCCGGCCAACTGACCCATGCGGTAAGCGCCCATGTTTTGAAAGCCCCCCAGGATCAACTGACTGGGCGAGCGGCAGTTGTCACAGTCGAGCGTGACACGGTCCTGCGCCAGGTTCATGCCCAGATTCAAGATGTGCGGCCCGACCGAGTGGGCCCACTTGGCAGTCAAACGCCCGCCGCTGTATTGAGAACCGGAAATGCCTTGCTCCAGACTGCCCCCCAGAAAGTACCCACGTGTAGGAAAGCTCAAAGAGTCCAATTGGTCGATTTGCATCTGTGTCTTGATGCCCTTGTATTTCACCAAGTCGGTGTTAGACACCTGGCTGTCGGTCAAATTGGTTGTGATGTCCAAGGTCCTGCGTATGGCGCTGGAAGTGACCCCCAACTTGATGTTCGCCATTCGTTCAAAGTCATAGACCCATTGTGCGTCCACACTCTGCACGGTCTGGTTGAAATAGGCCAACTTCTGGTTACCCTCCTCGTTCCTGAAAATGGCGCTTCGGTACAAAGGCAAATAGTTGCGGTCCCATGAGGCACCGGCTTCCACACTCCAGCCACGCGACAAGGGCTGGTACACGCGTGCAGCCACTTCGGACTGTGAACCCAAGCGCGCATCCAACGAAAACTCCAAACCGGACGGAGTCAACCAAGGCCGACGGTAGCCAAACCCAGCCGTGAATTGCGTGATGCCATCCACCTCGGTGGAAAAGCCCAAAGTGCTCTTGAAAAAATGGGGGCTGTAGGGTTTTTCGCGCACCTTGACGATCAACTTGTAGCGGTCACCGTGCTGTTGCTCCAAGGTGTAACTGACCAGATCAAAGTAGCCACTGGTGTAGAGCTCGTCGATGTAGCGCTCAGCTTGCTGGGCAGAAAACTCCTGCCCCAACAGCGGCGAGAGCATAGACTGGATATAGCTCTCCGTAACATCCCTGTGGCCTTGGGCTTCGATCGCCACGATGCGCTTTTCCCGCTGATCAAACGACAGGCGCGTGGTCGCTGACGGCAAACTTTGTGCAGCAAAGGCAGCGCTGAGCGCCGTCAGTCTTTCTTGCACCTGTGATACGGCTTTTTGGCCACGTTGAACGATTTCCGGGGCGCGATTGAAATCGGCAAATCCGATGTCTTGCACCATGGGCTGGACCAGCACATCCCAAGGGCGCAAAAGGGCCAGGTTCCGCTTTTCGTTTTGTCGAATCAGGATGGACAGCATGCGGTTGGCCACCACCAGCGCATGGCTGGCTTCTTCGGCCGTGTCTTCGTCAGCCCCTGCCCCTAAAAATGAGGCAACGATCACGTCGGCACCTTCACGCAAGGCCACGTCAACCGGCAAATTGGCCACCAACCCCCCATCGACATACGTCTCGCCATCAACCTCGACAGGGGCAAAAACAGCGGGAGCCGCCATGCTGGCGCGGATGGCCAGATGCAAGGCCCCTTGGTCGAACACCTTCATCTCACCATCGCGGTAGCGGGTGGCCACGGCACGGAACGGGATTTTCAAGTCGTTGAAATGGACATTCGGCGGCAGATGCGCCGTCAACGACTGGAGCAGCGCGAGAAAACGTTGCCCATCACTGACTCCTCTGGCAAAGCTGACACCGCCGTCCTTGATGCCAAACTCCAGCTCGACCGGGTATTTTTGTTGGTAAGCGCGGGTGCGCGAAGGCAACTCCAGGCGATTGAGCTGGTCCAGCGCCACTTTGGAAGGGTCCAGACCACCGACCAAGCGTTCGATGTCGTCGGTGGACATGCCACTGGCATACAAGCCCCCGACCACAGCCCCCATGCTGGTGCCCACAATGCGGGCAATCGGAATGCGGTCACGCTCCAATTGCCGCAAAACGGCCAAATGCGCAAAGCCTTTGGCCCCACCACCAGCCAGAACCACCACCACCGAAGGGGTGGCAGGTGGTGCCACAGGCGTCAACTGCCCCCAACACCCAGGAGCGATCAAGCCCAAGACCAGTGCGGCAAAGCATTGGGCTCGGGTCATTCGGGTGGCTGAAAGGGCAAAAAATGGTTTCATTTGTGCTGCATTTTAGGTACACCCCCTTGCGCCAGTACTGACAGCACCAGCACCAGCACCAGCACCAGCACCAGCACCAGCACCGGCGCAAGGGCCGCATCAAGATTCGCACAAAGATCCCAGAGGCGCGCGCAAATTCGGCAAGGCACGGATTTGCAAGCGCTATAATCTCAGGCTTTGCTGGCAAACTCCCGTCTGCCAAATACTAGTTCGTGACGGGGAATCGCCGAAACTGGGTTTCAAGGGCCCGATCTCCCTTGTGACTACAGCCGGCACATTTTTGGAAAATTGATTCAATGACCACCATCCGCGTGAAAGAAAACGAGCCGTTTGACGTTGCACTGCGTCGCTTCAAGCGCACCATCGAAAAACTCGGCCTGCTGACAGATCTGCGTGCCCGCGAGTTCTACGAAAAGCCAACCACTGAGCGCAAGCGCAAAAAAGCGGCTGCAGTGAAGCGTCACTACAAACGCGTTCGCAGCATGCAATTGCCCAAAAAGATGTATTGATCTTCTTTGCACGGCCTGAAAAGGTCTGCAAACAAGCCCGCTGGAGGACGCTCAGGCGGGCTTTGTCGTTTATGCCTTTCCATTTTTGAACACCCAGGAGCCTCTCATGAGCCTAAAAGAACAGATCACCGAAGACATGAAAACCGCCATGCGGGCCAAAGACGCCGAGCGTCTGGGCACCATCCGCTTGCTGTTGTCGGCCATGAAGCAAAAAGAAGTTGACGAACGCGTGGAACTCGACGATGTGGCCGTGGTGGCCATCGTGGACAAACTCATCAAACAGCGCAAAGACTCGATTGCCGCTTTTGAGCAAGCCGCGCGCCAAGACCTGGCCGACAAGGAAAAAGCCGAAATGGCGGTGCTGCTGGCCTATTTGCCTGAGCGGATGTCAGCCGAAGAAGTCACCGCCGCTGTTTTGGTCATCGTGACCGAACTGGGCGAAGAAATGGGCAAAAAAGTGGGCCCAGGCGATATGGGCAAAGTGATGGGTGCCGTCAAAGCTCAGTTGGCGGGTAAAGCCGACATGGGTCAGGTGTCTGCCGCCGTCAAGGCTGTTTTGGCAGGCTGAGCGCCTGCCGCCTGCCGTCCGATCTGGCGATCAGCCCCCCAGGATCATGGCGGAGCCCAGCACCGCCATGGCCGCACCGCCCCAAGCCCCCCACGCGGGGCTGCGGCGGTAAACCACCCACAGCAGCGGCAACAGCAAGATGGGGGTCAGAGAAGAAAAAATCCCCACCAAATTCGCCTGCCCGGTTTTCAGGGCCTGCAAGATCAAGGTCATGCCCACCGCCATGGCCACGGTCGCACTGGCCCATGTGTTGAAAAGGGTTTTCACACTCAGCGGATTTTGCGTGCGCGCCACCTGCGCCCCCGCCCAGAGCAGCAAAAGATGCGCCGAGAAACTGGCCGATGTGCGCACGGCAGATGCGGCCACGGCATCTACACCAGAAGCCATCAAGGGCTTGATCATCAAGGTCGCCACCGACTGACACACCGCCGCCAGCAGGCCCAGCAAAATCCCCACCATCAAAGTGCCTTGCGTTTTTTCCCAGGCATGAATTTCGCTCTCGCGACGGCCCCACACAATCGCCACCATCACGCCCGCCACCAGCAAGCTGCCGCCCAGCAAGGTCCAGCCCCACAGGGTTTCCCCCAAAAACAGCCAAGCCAACAAGGTCGAAAAAATGGCGTGCGTGGCAAACAGCACCCCGCTTCGGCGAGGCCCCAAACGGTTCATGCAGGCAAACAGGGCCGTGTCACCAATGAAGATGCCAATGAAGCCTGACAAGGCCAACAAGGCGACGTTGACCGCATTCAGGTTGCGCCATTGACCGGTGAACAGTGCCAGCGCCCACAGCAGGGTCAGTGCAAAAAACAAGCGCCAGCGGGTAAAAGCAAACGCACCCATGCGGCTGGAGGCCGCAGCAGAAAACAAACTGCCCACCGCCCAAGACAATGCGGCCAGTGCCGCAAGGAGTTCTGCCTGCACAGCGCAGCAGGCCTCAGCTGCCCGCCAGCTTCATGCGGTTGACCAAAATGGAGCCGGTGGTTTTGGCCCCCATGTTGTAGGTGTCCGAGCCCACGGCTTCGATGCCCATGAGCATGTCTTTGAGGTTGCCCGCGATGGAGATCTCGTGCACCGGGTAGGCGATCTCGCCGTTTTCCACCCAAAAACCGCTGGCCCCGCGTGAATAGTCACCCGTCACATAGTTCACGCCCTGCCCCATCAGCTCGATCACAAACAGGCCTGTGCCCAGTTTTTTGAGCATTTCGTCCAAGTTGTCACCGGCTTGCGTCTGCCGCGAAGTCAGTGTCAGGTTGTGCGAACCGCCTGCGTTGCCGGTGGTTTTCATGCCCAGTTTGCGAGCCGAATAACTGGAGAGGAAATAGCCTTCCACACGCCCGCCCTTGACCACCTTGCGACGCACCGAGCGCACACCCTCGTCGTCAAAGGGCGCGCTGCCTTTGCCGCGTAACAGGAAGGGGTCTTCATCGATGTCGATGTGTTTGGGGAAGACTTTTTTGCCCAGCGAATCGAGCAAAAAGCTGCTCTTGCGGTAAAGCGCGCCGCCACTCACGGCCTGCACAAAGCCACCCAACAGGCCTGCGGCCACGGGCGATTCGAACAGCACAGGGCATTCGGTGGTGGCGATCTTGCGCGCACCCAAGCGAGACAATGCCCGTTCTGCGGCGTAACGCCCCACGGCTTCGGGCGAGGCCAGCTCGTCTGCTGAACGCATCGAGGTGTACCAAGCGTCGCGCTGCATTTCGGCGTTGCGGCCTGGCAATTTGGCAATGGGTGCCACCGACACACTGTGGCGTGAACTGGCATAACCGCCTCTGAAGCC
>CAYRBW010000075.1:0-3262 GCA_964422575.1 uncultured Limnohabitans sp. | reverse complement strand
AAGCCGTGCGTGTGGGCGCTGAAGAAATGGCTCTGCTGGGCCGATACAGCTGCGCCGTCACTGTTGGTGATGCGGCGGCTGGTTTTCAGGGCAGCGGCTTCGCATTGCAAGGCGATGCGGGCCGCTTCTTCGCTGTTGATGGTCCAAGGATGGAACAAGTCCAAATCGCGGTGATTGGTTTCGATATCGGCCTCGTCGGGCAAACCAGCCGTGGGGTCTTCGGCCGTGAAACGGGCAATGTCATAGGCCGCCTGCACCGTGCGCTCAATCGCTGCTTTGGAAAAATCAGAAGTGCTGGCATTGCCCCGGCGGTGATCCACATAGACCGTCACGCCCAAGGACTTGTCACGGTTGCGCTCCACGTTTTCCAACTCGCCTTTGCGCACACTGACGGACAAACCACAGCCCTCAGAGGCCTCGGCACCTGCATTGGTCGCACCCAGCTTTTTGGCGTGATGCAGGGCCATGTCGACCAACGTCTCAAAATGGTCACGCGAATAACTGAAGCCGTCATGGGGTTGCGCTGTAGATGCGGTGACAGGGGCGTTTTTTTTCACGGAAGGGGTCTCAAAAAAATGGCGAGCGCCAGGCCCGCAGTGGCCGCTATGATACTTGCCACCCAGCCAGTGCGCTGTCCTTGAGAACGAGTTCCCCCAGTCATGTCCCGCAAACCCAAAAAAGGCTATTTCGTCCGTGGTCAATTTGTTGCCGAAGGCAGCGAACTCGACCTGGAGTACAAGCGCGAACTCAAAGGCGGCCTCGACGGTCCCAGCCGCACCGAACTCAAGCGCAAAAGCACCGAACTGCAAGAACTCGGCACCGCCTTGCTCACCCTGCGCAAAGACCTCATGGAAGGCTTGAGCTTGCCCGACAAACTGGTTGACGGTCTGGCTGAAGCCAAGCGCATCACCAACTTTGAAGGCAAGCGACGCCAGATGCAGTTCATCGGCAAGCAAATGCGTTTACTCAGCCCCGAAACCCTGCAAGCAGTACGCGAAGCGCTGGACATCCAGCGCTTGGGTAGCGCCAAAGACACCCAGGCCCTGCACCTGGCAGAAGCCTGGCGCGACCGCCTGATCGCCGACGATGCGGCTGTGAGTGAGTGGATTGCGCATTACCCACAAACCGATATTCAGCAACTGCGGGCCTTGGTCCGCCAGGCCCGAAAAGACGCGGTGCCCGTGACCCATGCGGCGGTGTCGCAAGGCTTGGCCCCTCGCCAAAGTCGGGCTTACCGAGAGATGTTCAAACTGATCCGCAGCATTTTGACGGACGGTGCCAGCGATGAATCCCCCGAAAGCGAAAACGATGAGTGACAGCCTGCATGACCCCGTGAAGATTGGCATTGTGTCGATCAGCGACCGTGCCAGCACGGGTGTTTACGAAGACAAGGGCTTACCTGCGCTGCAAGAATGGCTGGAGCGCGCCTTGCACAACCCCATCACCTTTGAGCCGCGCCTAATTCCCGACGAAAAAGACCGCATCAGCTCCACCTTGATTGAGCTGGTCAATGCCGGTTGCAGCCTGGTGCTGACCACCGGCGGCACAGGCCCTGCCCTGCGTGATGTGACACCCGAGGCCACGCTGGCCGTGGCCGACAAGGAAATGCCTGGTTTTGGCGAGCAAATGCGCCAGATCAGCCTGAAGTTCGTTCCGACCGCGATTCTTTCGCGCCAAGTGGCCGTGATCCGGGGCCAAAGCCTGATCATCAACCTGCCCGGTCAGCCCAAATCGATTGCGGAAACGCTCGAAGGCCTAAAAGATACCGATGGCAAGCCGGTGGTGCACGGCATTTTTGCCGCCGTGCCTTATTGCGTCGACCTGATCGGTGGCCCTTACATGGAAACACGAGAGGAAGTCTGCAAGGCATTTCGACCCAAAACCGCGGTCAGGGCTGCGCGCTGACGTGGGTGCTGCCCGTTGGCGGCTTGCGCTCAGAGCGGGGAGATCCAAGACACAAGCCGGCTGAAGGCTTCGGGAATGTCCCTTCGCAACGGCTAACGTGTCAGCCAGCGCCGCGCAAAGCGCCCTACCTCTTTGGGTATAATCCTCTTTCTCGGCAAGAGCGACAGCAGCACCTCCGGCTAGACCACCGCCATCAGCGCAATGCCCCATGCGGGCCGGTCACCGTTCCGCAAGGACTGCACTCCAAATGTTCGCCCACCCATCTTGCCATTGCAAATTCGACGCCCATATCAGGTGTTGATTTGTGTCCCACAAGCCCGCGCCGGGATGTATTTGGCGCTGACTGTGTCCGTTTCCTTGTCTGTTTTGATGTTCTGAGGTGTTCATGCCTGCTCAAAAGTCGAAGAAGCCTGCCCAGGCCCCTGCCAAATCCAAAACCGTTGCCAAAACCGCCGCTGCCAAAAAAGCCCCCGCGCCCGCCGCCAAGGCCAAAGCAACCAACAAAGTGACTGCCCCAGCACCCGCCAAAAAGCCCACACCCGCCGTGAGCAAGGCGAAAGTGCCCGTCAAAGAGGCTGCCAAACCAGCAGCCAAGGCAGCACCCAAAGCGGTCAAAGCAACGGCCACCCGGGCGACTCCTGCCCCGCCTGTGAAGAAAGCCACCTCTGTGCCCGCCAAAAAATCTGAAGTGATCGAGAAAAAAACCACCCCAAAAGCCAAAGAGACCGCGGCCGAAGTGAAAGTGAAGAAACCCGCCAAAGAAGCAAAAACCGCTGCGCCTGCTGCTGCCGACAAAAAGCCAGCAGCCAAAAAAGCGGTGACCGGTGCCAAGCGCGGCCCCAAGAAAAAGGGCAGCATTGCCGAGCCCAGCTTGGACGACGATCTGGACATCGAAGCCGACCTTGAAGGCGAACCCGTCGTTGAAACAGGCTCCGACACCGCAGAGAAGGTCAAGCCCCTGCGCATGAAGATCAGCAAGGCCAAAGAGCGTGCCTTGATGAAGGAATTCGGCTTGGACGAAACCGTCCTGACCGAAGCCGAGATGAAGCAGCGCCGCGACCGTCTGAAAGCCCTGATCAAGCTGGGCAAGACCCGTGGCTACCTGACCAACGGCGAAATCAGCGACCACTTGCCAGACAAGCTGGTCGATGCCGAAACATTGGAAGTGGTGATCGCCACCCTGAACGACCTGGGTGTGGCGGTGTATGAGCAAACGCCCGACGCCGAGAGCCTGATCATCACCGACAACGCGCCCACAGGTTCGACCGAAGAGGAAGCCGAAGAAGCCGCCGAAGCTGCCTTGTCCACCGTGGACAGCGAATTTGGCCGCACCACCGACCCCGTGCGCATGTACATG
>CAYRBW010000074.1:0-9669 GCA_964422575.1 uncultured Limnohabitans sp. | reverse complement strand
ACCAGGGTGTCGCGCACTACTTCGGGCGGTACACCCGCGCTGGTGGGGTTGCCAAAGGTGGCCAAGCCCGAGCCGGCCTTGACCAGCAGGGCGTCGGCGTGGCCGTGGTAGCAGCCTTCAAACTTGATGAATTTGTTGCGACCGGTGGCACCGCGCGCCAGGCGCAGTGCGCTCATGGCCGCTTCGGTGCCGCTGCTGACCAGGCGCACCTGCTCGACCGAAGGCACCAGCCGGATGATGGCCTCGGCCAGCTCGGCCTCGGCCTCGGTCGGGGCGCCGAAACTCAGGCCGCTGTGCGCGGCCTTGACCACCGCGTCCAGCACGGCAGGGTGGCCGTGGCCCAGGATCATCGGGCCCCAGGAGCCGATGTAGTCGATGTATTTTTGGCCGTTAGCGTCCCAGAAATAAGCGCCCTGGGCGCGTTGCACAAAGCGAGGTGTACCGCCCACGGCGCGAAAGGCGCGCACGGGCGAGTTGACGCCACCAGGGATCACTTGAGATGCGCGGTCAAAAAGGGCTAGGTTGTGATCGGTCATGTCGGTTCTCGAAAGGGTCAATGTTTGGTTTCATTGAAGGGTATTTCAAAGTAGTCGGTACCGGGTTGTACTTCGGGGCCATCTTCGTCGTCGGACTCTTCACCCTCGGGCAGTGCCCAAAACAGGCGGTCGGGAATGACCTGACCCATGCCAGGCCGAAAGCCCTCGTCCAGACAGCGGTCCAGGTAATGCAGGGCTTCGCTGGTGGCTTCGGGCAGGGTCATGCCGGTGGCCAACAAGGCGGCTAAGGCTGCGGTCAATGTGTCGCCTGCACCCACAAAAACGGCTTCGATGCGTTCAAACTTTTCGTGGGCCAGCACGGTTTCGGGTGATGCCAATGCGTTGTCGATGTGTTGCTCGGGCAAAGGCAGTCCTGTCACCAAGGTGTAGGGCACGCCCAGTTCGGAAGCGGCCTTGGCGATGTCGCGGGGACCGGGGTTGCGTTCACCCGTCCACTCGGGCAGCAACCAGCGGCGCAGTGTGCTGTGATGCCCTACCAACACGCTGGTTTGTGGCAGCAGCAATTCGCGGAAAGCGTCCAAATACGCGTCAATTTTGTCGTCTTCCCACCAAGACAGGTTGGGCATGTAGGCCACCACGGGCACGCCGTCGTAGTCGTCGGCCAGTGTGGCGATGGAGGCGAGGTTTTCGGGTGTTCCGACAAAGCCGACTTTGATGACTTGCACGGGCACATCTTCGGCAACGGCGCGTGCTTGGTCGCTGACGGCTTCTTCGTCGAGGGGGTAAAAATCGGTGATGCTGCTGGTGTCCCGCACATAGGCGCCCGTGCACACCGGCAGGCAATGTGCACCCACCGACGCCATGGCCGTGGCGTCGCAGGTCAGCCCGCCTGCGCCAGTGGGGTCGTTGGCGTTGAAGGACAAGACGCAGGCCAGACCGGCAGTTTCTTCCTCATCAGTGAGGATCTCGATGTCTAGGGGGAATTCGGGGTTGTGATCGGTCATGGAGGGCGAATTGCAGGGGGCTTCAGAAGGTCTTCAGCCGGGCACTCGGCGGAGCCCGATACAATCAAATCATTCTATTCGACTCTTTGATTGCGACACTGTGATGGAACACAAGACCTGGATGTGCCTGATTTGTGGCTGGATTTACGATGAAGCCGAGGGTGACCCTGAGCACGGCATTGCGCCGGGCACCCAATGGGAAGATGTGCCCATGAACTGGACATGCCCCGAGTGCGCAGCCCGCAAGGAAGACTTCGAGATGGTGGCGATCTGATTTGAACAGATCAACGTTCCACACCCAGCCGTCTATTCAGACGGCTTTTTCTTGACCACCGCGTACCGCTGCAGCGTTTTTTCACGTGCTTCGGCATGGTCGACGATGGGTGCAGGATATGTTTTACCGATGACGACTTCGGCAGCTTGTAGCGCCAGAGGGTTGGCCAGCCAAGGAGCATGCAAGTCTTTGCTGGACAAGCCCGCCAGTTCTGGAACATAGCGGCGGATGAATTTGCCTTCAGGGTCAAATTTTTCGCTTTGGCTGATGGGGTTGAAGATGCGGAAATACGGTTGCGCATCGCAACCACTGGAGCTGGCCCACTGCCAACCGCCATTGTTGGCAGACAGGTCAAAGTCGTTTAGGTGGGTGGCGAAATACTTTTCACCCCAGCGCCAATCAATCCCCAAGTCCTTGACCAAAAAGCTCGCCACCACCATGCGCAGGCGGTTGTGCATGTAGCCTGTTTGGTTGAGCTGACGCATGGCGGCGTCCACCAGCGGATAACCGGTTCGGGCCTTGCACCAGGCATCAAACAACTTGTGAGCATGGGGGCCGTGCTCCCAAGCGATCGCGTCGTATTCGGGCTTGAAGCTTTTGCCCTGGCCCACCTGCGCAAAGTTGTGCAGTATCTGCACATAAAAGTCGCGCCAAATCAGCTCTGACAACCAAACACTCGCGCCGGGGCTGCCCGCCAGCATGCGGGTATGGGCCTCGCGCGCCAGCTGGCGAATCGACACCGTGCCAAAGCGCAAATGCACGCTCAAATAACTGGGGCCCTTGACGGCTGGGAAGTTGCGTGTGTCTTCATAGTGGTCAATCCGCGTCAGAAAGTCCTGCAGCAGGATTTGCGCACCTGATTCGCCCGTGGGAATTTTCAGGGCCTGCAGGTTGGTGGTTTCAAAATCCAAATCTTGCAGGGCGGGCACGGGCTGGGCCAGATCATCCGGCCGCGGGGCCAATTTTTTGGCCATGGTGGCCACTTCAAAGGATTGCAGGTCTTTTGGGGTGACTTTTTTTAGCCAGGCATTTTTGTAAGGCGTGAACACACTGAAGGGCTTGGCCATTTGGGTCAACACCTCATTGCGCTCAAACACCACATGGTCCTTGAAGGTGTGCAGCACCATGCCGTGGTCGGCCAAATGGCCGCGCACCTGGATGTCGCGGGCCAGAGCCAGGGGTTCGTCGTCGTGGTTGGCAAATACCGCTTGGGCTTGCAAGTGCTGGGCCAGTTTGATGATTTTGTCTTTGGCCACCCCGTGGCGCACGATCAGACCCGTTTGGGGGTGACCCGCCAAAGTGCGCAGTTGGGCATCGACTTCAACCAGCGATTCCCGGATGAATTCAACCCGGCGGTCAGCACGGGGCAGTGCATTCAGGATTTCGGTGTCGAACACAAACACCACATGCACCCGCTGGCAATGCTTCAGGGCTTGATGCAGGGCTGCATGGTCGTTCACGCGCAGGTCGCGTCGCAGCCAGACCAGGCCGCAAGAAAAAGGGGTTTCCATCAGGGTTTGCCGGGTTGGATCAATCCATGCACATGCAGGCCAACCCGCCAGGGCCAGACCGCTAAAATCAGGGTATGACAGATTGTGCCTCTATCGACCTCAAGCATCATTTCCTGATCGCCATGCCCGGGTTGGAGGACGAGACTTTTGCCCGCAGCGTGATTTACATGTGCGAGCACAGTGCCCACGGAGCCATGGGCTTGATCATCAACAAACCTGCCGACATCAGCATGCGCTTGCTGTTTGACAAGGTTGATTTGCCTCTGCGTCGTGAAGATTTGGTTCAACACCCGGTTTCACACGGTGGTCCGGTGCAAACCGAACGTGGTTTTGTGCTGCATGACCCTGTGTTGGCGGAAAAGGCCGATGAGGTGGGCGGCTCCGTTTATGCCTCCACGCTGACTGTGCCAGGCGGTCTGGACATGACCACTTCCCGCGATGTGCTCGAAGCCCTCTCTTCTGGTGCCGGGCCACGCCGGGTGCTGGTGACCTTGGGTTACTCGTCTTGGGGCGAAGGCCAGCTCGAATCCGAGTTGGGCGAAAACACCTGGCTCACGGTGCCCGCCTCGGCAGAGGTGATTTTTGATGTGCCGATGGCCGAGCGCTATGACCGCGCGCTTGACCTGCTGGGCCTCAAAAGTTGGATGCTTTCACCAGAAGCGGGGCACGCATGAGTGCCGTGCCCGAAAACACCGTCCCTGCTTCGCAACAAACTTTTCTGGCGTTTGACTACGGACTCAAGCGCACCGGTGTGGCTGTGGGCAATCGATTGATGAAGTCCTCCACCCCCCAAGGCACCATCGCTGCCGAAGGCGACGCCCGGTTTGAACATATCGCCAAACGCATCAAAGAATGGCAGCCCGACGCGCTGGTGATTGGCGTGCCCACCCACCCTGATGGCGGCGAGCACGAAAACACCTTGCGCGCCCGCAAGTTTGGTCGCCAGTTGCGCGGCCGTTTTGGCCTGTCGGTGTACGAGGTGGACGAGCGCTACACCACCACCGAGGCCTATTCTGATGGGGCCAAAGACGCCGATGCGGCGGCGGCCGCGATCATTCTTGAACAATTTTTAAGGAGCCTGCCATGAGTGCTTTGGCTTTGAATGCAGAGGCCCTGTACCAAGAACTGCTGCGCGGCGTGCGCAGCCTGTGCCAGGCCAATACCCGCTTGGTCGGCATCACTTCGGGCGGTGCCTGGCTGGCCCAGCGCCTGCAGCGCGATTTGGGCCTGACCGGTGAATCGGGCCAGGTGTCCTCGGTCATGCACCGCGATGACTTTGCCCAGCGTGGCCTGTCGGCGGGCGGGCAGACCAGCTTGCCGTTTGAGGTCGACGGCGCTGACATCTTGGTGCTTGACGATGTGTTGTACACCGGTCGCACCATTCGTGCGGTGCTCAACGAAATTTTTGACTACGGTCGCCCCGCCCGTGTGCAGCTGGCGGTGCTGGTGGATCGCGGCGGGCGTCAGCTGCCGGTGCAGGCCGACTTTGCCGCTGCCCGTGTGGCCCTGCCCGAGACGCAATCGCTGGCGCTGGCCCGCGATGCGGCGGGTAGTTTCAGTTTTGACGTGGAGATCAAAGCCTGATTGAGGTGAAAACAACATGCTCTACAAACGCAACAACCCCCAACTCAACAAAAACGGTGAGCTGATCCACTTGCTCTCCACCGAAGGCTTGTCCAAGGACCTCCTCACGCACATCCTCGACACCGCTTCCAGCTTTGTCAGCGTGAGCGACCGCGAAGTCAAAAAGGTGCCCCTCTTGCGCGGCAAGAGCGTGTTCAACCTGTTCTTCGAAAACAGCACCCGCACCCGCACTACCTTTGATATTGCGGCCACCCGCCTATCGGCCGACGTTTACACACTCGACATTGCGCGTTCGTCGGCCAGCAAGGGTGAGTCCCTGCTCGACACCATCGCCAACCTGAGCGCCATGGCCGCCGACATCTTTGTCGTGCGCCACAGTGAATCGGGTGCGCCTTATCTGATTGCGCAGCACGTCGCGCCCCATGTGCACGTGGTCAATGCCGGTGATGGGCGTCACGCCCACCCCACGCAGGCGCTGCTGGACATGTATACGATCCGGCACTACAAAAAAGACTTTGCCAATCTCATCGTGGCCATCGTCGGCGACGTGCTGCACTCCCGTGTGGCACGCTCGGACATCCACGCGCTCACCACCTTGGGCTGCGCCGAAGTGCGTGTGGTTGGCCCCAAAACGCTGGTGCCCGCCGACATGGCCCAGATGGGCGTGCGTGTCTTCAACAACCTCGAAGAAGGCATCCAGGGCTGTGACGTGGTCATCATGCTGCGCCTGCAAAACGAGCGCATGAGCGGTGCCTTGTTGCCCTCCAGTCAGGAATACTTCGAGAGCTTTGGCCTCACGCCAGAAAAACTCCAACTGGCCAAGCCCGACGCCATCGTCATGCACCCCGGCCCGATCAACCGTGGGGTCGAGATCGACTCGGCCGTGGTCGACGGCCAGCAAAGCGTGATCCTGCCACAGGTGACTTTTGGCATCGCCGTGCGCATGGCGGTGATGAGCATTGTTGCGGGCAATGAGGCATAAGGACAAGAACATGAAGATCCTGATTCAAAACGGCCGCGTCATCGACCCCGCCAGTGGCCTCGATCAAACCGCCGATGTGGCGTTCGCAGCGGGCCGCATCATGGCAGTGGGCCAAGTGCCTGCCGACTTCACGCCCAACCGCGTGATCGACGCCAAAGGCTGTATCGTGGCCCCCGGCCTGGTGGACCTGGCAGTGCGCTTGCGCGAACCCGGGCAAGAACACGCGGGCATGCTCGAGAGCGAAATGGCCGCCGCTGTGGCCGGTGGTGTGACCAGTCTGGTCTGCTCGCCCGACACCGAACCTGTGCTCGACGAGCCGGGACTGGTGGAGATGTTGCGCTACCGCGCCGAAAAACTGCACCAAGCCCGTGTGCTGCCCTTGGGCGCACTCACCGTGGGTCTGAAAGGCGATGTGCTGACCGAAATGGGTCAACTTACCGCCGCAGGCTGTGTGGGTTTTTCTCAGGCCGAAGTACCGATCACCAGCACACAAGTGCTGCAACGCGCGCTGCAATACGCCAGCACCTTTGGCTACGCTGTGTGGTTGCGCCCGCAGGAGCTGCACTTAGGCAAGGGCGTGGCCGCCAGTGGTCCGCTGGCTACTCGCATGGGCTTGGCGGGCGTGTCGGTTGCGGCCGAGACGATTGCCTTGCACACGATTTTTGAGCTGGTGCGCAGCACCCGAGCCCGTGTGCACCTGTGCCGCATCAGCAGCGCCCAAGGCGTTGATCTGATCCGTAAGGCCAAGGCCGAAGGCCTGCCGGTGACGGCCGATGTGAGCATCAACTCGCTGCACCTGACCGATGCCGATATGGGCTACTTCGACAGCCGTGCGCGCCTCACGCCCGTTTTGCGCCAGCAGCGCGACCGCGATGCGCTGCGTGCAGGCCTGGCCGACGGCACGCTCGACGTGCTGGTGTCGGACCACACCCCGGTTGATGCCGACGCCAAGGCCTTGCCTTTTGCCGAAGCTGAGCCCGGTGCCACAGGTCTGGAGTTGCTGTGGAGTTTGGCCCTCAAGTGGGGTCAGGAATCGGGCGTGCCATTGCCGCAAGTGCTCTCGCGCATCACGGCCGATCCGGCCCGTGTGCTGGGCACTTCTTTGGGCCCTTTGCAGGAGACCGTGGGCCGATTGACCCTGGGCGGTATGGCCGATGTGTGCGTCTTGTCGACCGAAGGTCACTGGCCCGTGACGGCAGTTTCTTTACGCAGCCAAGGTAAGAGCACGCCATTTTCGGCTTATGAGTTGCCTGGCCGCGTTCTGGCTACTGTGGTCGACGGGCAAGTGGCATTCGAGGCCACTTGAGCACTCGGAAACAGAGTGCGGTTCAGTGATGAGTTCTTTGATCGCTATCTGGAAATTCCTGCGAGGCCTTTGGCATGTCTTCACGGGCATGTGGATCATTTACATCCGTTTTCCACAGCTCAGTCCCGAGCAGCGGGAAATGCATGTGCAAGCCTGGGCGCTGCAGTTTTTAGCGCTGTGGCAAATTCACTTGAAAGTGGTAGGGCAACCTGTGCTCAATGGCCCAGCGCTTTTGGTGTCCAACCACATCTCTTGGCTGGACATCATGGTCATCCATGCAGCACGGCATTGCCGGTTTGTGTCCAAGTCCGATATCCGTGACTGGCCGCTGGTCGGCATGTTGGCCACTGGAGCAGGAACGCTTTACATTGAACGAACGAACCGTAAGGATGCACTGCGCATGGTCAAAGATATGGTCGGTGCCCTATTAAGGGGCGATGTGGTGGCCATTTTCCCGGAGGGGACCACCAGTGATGGGCGTGATTTGCTCCCTTTCCACGCCAATTTGATCCAATCAGCGATTCAAGCCCAGGCACCCGTTCAGCCGATGTCGCTTCAATATATAGACAATCAAAGCCATGAAATCACTTTCGCGCCTTGTTATATAGGCGATGACACCTTGATTGGCTCCATGTGGCGCACACTCAAAGCACCTGGCATCACGACCGTGGTTCATTTTGGAGCTTTGCAGCATGCCAATGGACGCGATCGCCGCACTTGGGCTCACGATCTGCGTGAAGAAGTGAACCGATTGCGCGACAGCGGCCATTGACGCTGAACCCGTCAAGGGCTCGCTCAGCAAATTTTTGGTGCGATTTTGTGAATGTGTGAGGATGGGGCGATGTCCATCCATCCATTCAGGCAACATTCCTTGGCGGTACACCGTTTTCCCTTCCTGCATGGGTCCGGAGTAAGAGGTCATGTGCACGAGCCATCTTTTTCTTGCAATTGATTTCGCCCTGAGACTGTAAGGACAGGTAGGGCTTGCCATCACCGGTGAGCTGTTGTTTCTTGTTATCCAAGACGCGCCATACTTTTACGACCGTCTTCCTCTGAAATGGACTTGGTGTCTATGTAAAACGTACCTTGGTCGTTGAGGGTGATGGGCTTCTACTTGGGGTTGGCATTCGTCCCCACACCCCAAAGACAAGACCAACTCAAAACTGCCTAAGCATTGAATTGGGTGACTTTCATGGTTCGGTTGATGAGTCAGACGATGAGCCAGACGGACGCAATCGGGCTTGGAGAAAGGCCATCAGGTCCTGCGGTTGAGTAGCTGAGAGGCCAGCGCCACCATGGCTTGGCGGTGCGCATTGTCTGGTAGCTGCATGCAGGCATCAATGGCCCGTTGGGCTTCGACTGCAGCTGCCGCTCGTGTGGCCTCCAATGCCCCGGTTTCGCGCACGATGGTCACGATCTCGGTTAAACGTTCCACACTTCCGGTTTCGATCGCTTCACGTACAGTTTGCCTTTGGGCTTCGCTGCCGCGTTGCATGGCCAAAATCAGGGGCAGCGTGGCTTTGCCTTCACGCAAATCATCGCCCAGGTTTTTGCCCATTTCTGCGGCGTTGCCGTCGTAGTCGAGCACATCGTCGATGACTTGAAAAGCCGTGCCCAGCGCTTGTCCGTAATCGGCGCACGCTGTCTCTACATTCGGCGGGCTGCCCGCCAAAATGGCACCGAGTCGGGCGCTGGCCTGGAACAATTTGGCAGTTTTGGATCGGATGACCCGCAAATAACCTTCTTCGTCGAGTGAGGCGTCGTGCATATTCATCAGCTGTAGCACTTCGCCTTCGGCGATCACATTGGTCGCGTCGGCCAGCGTTTGCATGACCCGCATGCTGCCCACTTCCACCATCATTTGGAAGGCACGCGAATACAAAAAGTCGCCCACCAGCACGCTGGCCGGGTTGCCAAAGCTCTCGTTGGCGGTGGGGCGACCGCGCCTCAGGGTGGATTCGTCCACCACATCGTCATGCAACAAGGTGGCTGTGTGGATGAACTCGACGACAGCTGCGAGGTTGTGTCGTTGTGCGCCAGTAAAACCCAAGGCACCACAAGTTAAAAGCAAAAGCACCGGGCGAAGGCGTTTGCCGCCGGCGGAAATGATGTACCGGGCCACCTCGCCGACCAAAGGGACGTCTGAATCCAGTCGCAGGGCGATGACCCGGTCGACTTCGGCCATGTCGTGCGCCACCAGTTCTAAGACGGCAGCAGTGCTTTGATCGGAGGCAGACAACTTGAAATATCCGTCAGGGGTGCCCGGCAATGCCGCGGCAGGTGGGGGTGGATGGTGTGCATTCTGGATGCGCCGCTCATTATAGGGACCGCATTTGTAGCGTCTTGGGACTCAGGGATCGGTTTGGCTGCATGGTTTGCCTGGTCGGCCTGTCTCGTGTTAGAATTTTCGATTCCTTGGGGATTAGCCCTTGGAAACTTCCATTCAAAGAGGTCATTTATGTACGCGGTCATAAAAACCGGTGGCAAACAGTATCGTGTTGCTGCTGGCGA
>CAYRBW010000073.1:6456-9709 GCA_964422575.1 uncultured Limnohabitans sp. | reverse complement strand
GTGCAGATGGTGCCCGGCGGCTTGACCCGCGTGGCACTCAAAAAAGACTCTTTGGTGGTCAACAGCAGCCAAGGCGGCGGCACCAAGGACACCTGGATATTGCAGGACTGAAAAGAGGAGAACTCACATGCTTTCAAGAACCGCCGACCACCTTTTCTGGATGTCCCGCTACATGGAGCGGGCCGAGAACACGGCCCGCATGCTCAATGTGAGTTACGAAACCTCCTTGCTCCCACAGTCCGCTGCTGCCGTGGAGGAGGGTTGGGAGGGCATTTTGTCCATCAGCGAATTGCTGCCCTTGTATTTGGCTTTGTACAAAACCATCACACCCCGCGATGTGATGGCCTTCATGGTCAAGGATGCGAACAACCCGTCTTCAATCATCTCGTGCCTGCGCGCTGCCCGCGAAAACGCCCGCGCCGTGCGTGGCACGCTGACCACCGAGGTTTGGGAAACCCAAAACCAGACCTGGCTCGAAGTCAACCGCATGCTCAAAAGCGGTGATTTCGAGCGCGATCCGGGGCAGTTTTTTGAATGGGTGAAGTTTCGCTCGCACCTGTCCCGTGGCGTGACGGTGGGCACCATGCTGATGGACGAGTCGCTGTACTTCATGCGCATGGGCACGTTTTTGGAGCGGGCCGACAACACGGCGCGACTGGTGGATGTGAAGTTCCACGCCATGCAAAACGACTTTTTTGGTGCGCCCAACTACAGCGGTGTCGAGGCCGAGGTGACGCAGGAATACGACTTCTACCACTGGAGCGCCATCTTGCGCAGCGTCAGCGGCTTTGAGGTGTACCGCAAGGTCTACCGCGATGTGATCCGCCCCGAGCGTGTGGCCGAACTGTTGATCCTGCGGCCCGACATGCCGCGCTCACTGCACGCCAGCCTGAACGAGGTGGTGTCTAACTTGGCACTGGTTTCTCACGACCGCGAGAGCGAGACCATGCGCCACGCCGGACGTTTGCGTTCAGAGCTGGCCTTTGGCCGCATCGACGAGATTTTGGCCACGGGCCTGCACGCTTACCTGACGCAATTTTTGGAGCGGGTGAATGTGCTGGGTGAGCGAATCAGCCGGGAGTTTTTGATGCCACAGACGGCTTGATTCAGCCCAAGGTCAGCACCACCGGCGTGTGGTCGCTGGGCCGTTCGTTTTTGCGGGGCGCGCGGTCGATCACACAGGCTGTGGCGCGGACCTTGAGGGCTTGGGTGATCAGGATGTGGTCGATGCGCAGGCCCCGGTTGCGTCGGAACGCGAACTCGCGGTAGTCCCACCAGCTGTAGCTCTTTTCGGCTTGCTCAAACAGCCGGAAGCTGTCGGTCAAGCCCAAATCGGTCAGCGCCTGCAGTTTTTCACGCTCGGCCACGGTGCAGTGGATCGTGCCCGCCAGTCCCACCGGGTCCCACATGTCGAGTTCGTCAAAAGTGATGTTGTAGTCACCCAGCAGCACCAAATTGGCGTGTTTTTGCATCTCTCTACCGACCCATTCTCGCAAGGCATTGAGCCAGCGCATTTTGTAGACAAACTTGTCGCTGTCAGGCGCTTGACCGTTTGGAAAATACGCCCCGATCACACGCACCGTGCCACCCGCACCATCGGGGTAGGTGGCGGCGATCACGCGCGACATGTCGTCTTCAAAGCTGGGGATGTTTTTCACCACATCGGTGCCTTCGGCTTTGGAGATCAGCGCCACGCCGTTGTAGGTTTTTTGACCAAACCATTGTGCTTGGTACCCCGCCTCGGCGAAAGCCGCAACCGGGAACTTGTCGTCGGTCAGCTTGAGTTCTTGCAAGGCCAATACCTCGATGCCGCCCGTTTCTTTTTGTGCCGCCAACCAATCCAAAACTTGCGGTAGCCGAACCGACAAAGAGTTCACATTCCAGGTAGCAATTTTCATGGTTAAAGAAGTCTCGGAATCTTAAAAAAGTGCATGTTGCCCCGCTACACCAGAGATACGTCGATAGCTGACGAAGTCAAAGGCTAGGCCCGAAGGTGAAACATGATGTTCGCGGCCTATTTCAAGCCACTCTTTGGGTGAAAGTGTGGGGGCTAGGGTATCGCCGTTCATGTCTGCGTCTATTTCTGTGACTTCCGCACGTGCAGCACGCCCCAAGTACTGTTGGTAAATTTGACCACCACCAATTACCCATACCTCTTTGACGCCACTGCCTACGATTTGAGGCTTGATGGCAGATTCAATGGAGTTCGCTTTAAGTACATTAGTCAGTTCACTTCCCCAATTGGGTTGTCTGGTCAACACAATGTTTCGGCGTCTAGGCAAAGGTCTAAACCGTTCAGGCAACGAATCCCATGTTTTACGCCCCATGATGACTGGGTGGTCTTGGGTTACGGCTCGAAAGTGTGCTAAATCTTCAGGGATATGCCAAGGCATGGCACCATGATGACCAATGACTCCATTGCGGGTTTGTGCCCAAATCAAATTGATATTCAATATTGCTCCAAGGATTTAAAAGTTTGTAGTCAAACTAGGTTTTTGGTCACACCGCTACCGGCGCTTTGATGGCCGGGTGGCACTCATAGCCCAGCACCTCGAAGTCTTCGTACTCGTAATCAAAGATGGAGGCGGGCTTGCGCTTGATGTTCAGTGTGGGGTAGGCCATGGGCGCACGGCTCAGTTGCAGTTCCACCTGTTCGTGGTGGTTGCTGTAAATGTGGCAGTCGCCGCCGGTCCAGATGAAGTCGCCCACATCCATGTCGCACTGCTGGGCGATCATGTGGGTGGGCAGGGCGTAGCTGGCGATGTTGAAGGGCACGCCCAAAAAGATGTCGGCGCTGCGCTGGTAAAGCTGGCAGCTGAGCTTGGCTTTCTCGCCGGGGTTTTGCGGTGGAGCCACATAAAACTGGAAGAAGGCATGGCAGGGCATCAAAGCCATTTTGTCCAACTCGGCCACGTTCCAGGCACTGACGATGATGCGGCGGCTGTCCGGGTTGTTTTGGAGGGTGTCCATGACCTGCTGGATCTGGTCGATGTGGCCACCGCCTGGCGTGGGCCAGTTGCGCCACTGCACGCCATAAACGGGGCCCAGGTCGCCGTCTTCGCGTGCCCATTCGTCCCAGATGGTGCAGCCGCGCTCTTGCAGCCATTTGACGTTGCTGTCGCCGCGTAAAAACCACAGCAACTCAACAATGATGGCTTTGAGGAACACCTTTTTGGTGGTCACCAGCGGAAAGCCTTCGTTCAGGTCAAAACGCATTTGGTGGCCAAACACGCTGCGCGTGCCGGTGCCGGTG
>CAYRBW010000073.1:0-6446 GCA_964422575.1 uncultured Limnohabitans sp. | reverse complement strand
TATTGGCTGCGGACAGGGCGGACAGGGCGGACAGGGGTATTCATGGGGCAAGTGTAAACAGTGGGTGGTCAGGCGATGACCCGCCCCGGGTTGAGCAGCTTGTGCGGGTCCAGCGCTTTTTTCACGGCCCGCATCATGGCCAGCGCTGTGGGGTCTTTGTAAAGCGGCAGTTGGTCGACTTTGAGTTCACCGACACCGTGCTCGGCGCTGATCGAGCCGTCAAAGCGTTTGACCTGCTCAAACACCAGGGTGTTGACGCGCTCTTCGTTGTCTCGCAAAAAGATTTTGTCGTCGATGCCCTCTGGCGCTTGCACGTTGTAGTGCAGGTTGCCGTCACCCAAGTGGCCAAAGTCCACCATGCGGATGCCGGGCACTTCGCGTGCCAGCAGGGCGTCGGTCTCGGCCACAAAGGCGGGGATGCGTGAGACCGGGATGCTGATGTCGTGTTTGATGTTCAGGCCTTCGGTGGCTTGCGCCAAGGTGATGCTTTCGCGGATGTGCCACAGCCCGCGCGCTTGGCTCAGGTTCTCGGCGACCACGGCGTCGGTCACACAACCGGCTTCCAGTGCGGCTTCGAGCAGGGCTTCAAATTGGCTGCGGGCGTGCTGCTCGTTTTCGCTGTCGGAGTTCTCGAGCAACACGCACCAAGGGGTACCTTGCCACAAGGGCACGCGCAGCTGAGGGTAATGTTTGTCGACCAGGCCCAGGGCAAACTGGTTCATGACTTCAAAGCCTGTCAGCCCTGGACCCAGGCGCTGGTGGGCCAAGCCCAGCAGCTGCACGGCGGCTTCCATGCTGGGCACGGCGGCCCAAGCGGTCAGCTGAGCGGCGGGCAATGGGTAAAGCTTTAGGGTGGCGGCGGTGATGATGCCCAGCGTGCCTTCGCTGCCAATCATCAGGTTGCGCAAGTCGTAGCCGGTGTTGTCTTTGCGCAGACCACTCAGGCCGTGCCAGACCTCACCTTGTGCGGTGACCACTTCCAAGCCCAGGCACAGATCTCGGGTGTTGCCGTAGCGCACCACTTGCGTGCCACCTGCGTTGGTGCCCAGGTTGCCGCCGATGGTGCAACTGCCTTCGGCACCTAAACTCAGGGGAAACAAAAACCCGGCATCTTCAGCGGCGGCTTGCAGGCTTTGCAGCACACAACCGGCTTCCACCGTGATGGTCAGATTGGCCGGGTCCATAGCGCGCACGGCGTTCATGCGGGTCATGCTCAGCACGATTTGGGTGCCCGAGCCGTCGGGTACGCCGCCCACCACCAGGCCTGTGTTGCCGCCTTGGGGCACGATGGGGGTGTTCGCTGCTGCGCAGGTCTTGACCACCGCGGCGACTTCTTGGGTGTTGCCTGGGCGAACCACGGCGAGCGCACAACCTTTGACGCGTTTGCGCCAGTCTTGCTCCCAAGGGCTCAGGTCAGCGCCGGGGTCGTCGTGGGTGATCACGTTGGCATGGCCACAGATGTGGCGAAGCTGAGCGATCAGGGCAGGTGGGGCGTCGTGCAAAGTCGTCATCTGGATGGGTTTGCGGCTTGAGCAGGGTTCAGTCTCGGGGCACGGGTACAAAGTTGCCCGTGGCTTTGGCGGCTTTGAATCGAATACGCACATGCAGCGCGCACGCCACAAACAAGGTGGTGCACAGCAAGGTTTGAACGCCTGCCAACGCGTTCGCCGGCCAAGGGTCTCCCCAGGCGCGCACCACGCCCTCAATGAAATACAGCCAGACCAGCATGCTGACCCAGCGGTAGGTGTACATGCGGTTTTTTAACAAACCCGCCAGAGGAATGCACAAAGGCAAGACCTTGATGGCCCACCAAGAGCCACCGGACCGCAAGGGGGCCAGCCAAAGCTCCCAAAGCAGGCCCAAAACAATCAGACCGAGCAGGCTGCCGACGGCCATCCAGCGGGTGAAATCGACGCCAGCGGGTGTGTTTTCTGTGTGTGTGTTCATTGCGGTGGCATCATACCGGGCATGCAATCTTCTCTGTCCAAGTCCACTTTACGGGCGCACTTTGCGCTTTGGTGGCAAGAACTGTCTGTTTTTCCCTGGCGTCAGATGGCGGGCATTTTGGCCGAACGCTTTCGGGATGCCCGTTTGGGCGTGAGCGCCAGCTCGCTCACCTTCACCACCGTGTTGGCTTTGGTGCCCTTGTTTGCCGTGGGTTTGGCTGTGTTTGCGGCGTTTCCGTTGTTTGGCAAGTTTCAGGATTCGATCCAGCGCTGGCTGATCGAGAGCTTGGTGCCTGAGAGTATTGCCCGTCAGGTGCTCAGTTACCTGACCCAGTTTTCGCGTAAAGCCAGTCGCCTGGGGTCTGTGGGTTTGGTGGCGGTGCTGATGTCGGCGGTCTTTTTGATGGTCACGATTGAGCGCACTTTGGGCCAGATCTGGCGCTTGCGCCGTCAGCGTCCTTTGCCTCAACGTGTGTTGTTGTATTGGTCGGCCATCACCTTGGGGCCTTTGTTGTTGGGAGCAAGCTTGGCCATCACGTCTTATGTGGTGACGGCCTCACGCGATGTGGTGGATGTGTTGCCCGGTTCCATCCGCTGGTTGCTCGACAGCTTTGAGTTCGTGTTGCTGACGGCCTGCGTGAGTGGCTTGTATTTTTATGTGCCTTACACCCGCGTGCGTTGGCGGCATGCCATCACGGCCGGTTTTTTGGTGGCTGGTGCGCTGGAGCTGGCCAAGAAGCTGGTGGCGGTGTACCTGCTTCAGGTGCCGACTTATTCCTTGATTTACGGCGCTTTTGCGGCGCTGCCGATTTTGCTGGTCTGGATTTACGTGACCTGGTTGCTGGTGCTGCTGGGGGCGGTGTTGGCGTCCAGCTTGCCGGAGTTGGGGCGGCAAGCGTGGCGCAAGCCCGAAGGGGCTGGCTGGAGCTTTCGTTTGGCACTGGAGGTGTTGGCCGAGTTGAATGCGGCCAAGGCTTCGCTGCAGCGGGGGTGGAGCACCGATGAGCTGGCGGCGCGTTTGCGTGTGGAGCCCAGCGAAATGCGTCAGGTGCTGGAGGTTTTGCAAGGCCTGGATTGGGTGGGCCGACTGACCGAGCAAAACGCGTTGGGGCAAGCACGTCAAGTGTTGCTGATAGACCCTGCGCAAGTCGCTGTGGGGCCTTTGGTCGAACGGCTTTTGGTGCTGCGCTCGGTGGGCGAAGACCCGGTTTGGGCACAAACCGGGCTGGATCAGATCTTGGTGGCGCAGTTGTTGCCCAAAGCGCAGGCCACCCAGGCGTCTTAAAAACTCACTCGACCGCGCCACATGTCGCGGTACATGACCCAGTCGCCCATGAAGCTGTAAAGCGGGCGCTTGAAGCTGGCGGGCTTGTTCTTCTCAAAACCAAAGTGGCCGATCCAGGCACAACCATAGCCGCACAGCAGGCCATACAAAAAATACTGCGGTTTGCCTGTGGCGGCCAACATGGCCAAACAAACCAGTGAAAGTGTGCTGCCCACAAAGTGCAGGCGGCGACAGGTGCGGTGACTGTGCTCACTCAGGTAAAACGGATAGAACTCAGCAAAGCTGGTGTGGCGAATGGCTTCGGTCATGGAGGTCTCCTTTTGTGTTGTTCAGGCGGTGCGAAAAGGGGCGCTTAAAAACCCACGAAAGCGTGCACGCCCACCGCGTTCGGGCGCTTGCGTGAGCTGGTAATTTGGAAAGCGCTGCAAAAACCGCCCGATGGCGATGCGGCCTTCGAGCCGCGCCAGGCTCAGCCCTGCGCACTGGTGCACGCCTAAGCCAAAAGCCAGGTGTTTGTTGCCGGTGCGGCGCAGGTTCAGTTTTTCGGGGTTCTTGTACACCGCTGGGTCGCGGTTGGCCGCGCCGATGCACAGTGTGACCAAAGCACCTGCGGGCAGCTCGACCCCGTTGACCTGTGTGGCCTGCAGTGCGCGGCGGTTGCCGAGTTGGTTGGATGATTCAAAACGCAAAAACTCGTCGACGGCCAGCCCCATGATCTGCTCGCGGCCTTCATCGGTGAGGGCAGTTTTCAAATCAGCTTTGAGTTGTTCGCGTTGCGCGGACCATTCCTGCAAGGTGATGAGCGCGTTGCCGATGAGGTTGGTGGTGGTCTCATGCCCGGCGTTGAGCAAGAACACGCAGTTTTGCAGCAGTTCGATTTCGTTCAAGGCATCGCCATTTTCTTCGCCTTGGATCAGTCGGGTGAGCACATCGTGCTCCGGGTCGCCGGGGTGCTGTCGGCGATTGGCGACCAGCTCACGCAGGTAGGCCAGAAACTCGTTCACGCTGCGGTTGCCCAGCGCTTCTTGTTCTGGGGTGATAGACGGCTCCAACGCGCCCAAAATGGCCAGCGACCAAGCCCGCAGCGGTTCGCGGTCGGTGTGTGGCACATCCAGCAGATTGCCGATGATCTCGACCGGTATGGCCGAGGCAAAGTCTTCGATCAGGTCACCGCCACCTTGCACTTCAATGTGGTCCAGCAGGCGGTCCACCAGCCTCACCAGACCGGGTTCCATGGCTTCAATGGCGCGGCGGGTGAGCGCGCCCATGATGAGGCGGCGCACCCGCGTGTGCCTTGGCGCGTCGTTGAAGACCAGGCTGTGGGTGTGGTGCTCAAACAGCGGGGCCACGCCGCCCGATGGGGTGTAAGGTGGCTGGTTGAAGGGGGCGTGGTTGTATTTGGGGCCGAACTCCACTTGCTTGTCGGAGCTGAAGACCCTGGCGTCGCGGTACACCGCCACCAGGTCGGCATGGCGGGTGAGGAAATACGAGCCATCGGGCATGCGCTTGAAAGGCGTCGCCTCGCGCAAAGCGGCATAGACCGGGTAAGGGTTGTTCAAGAAATCGGCAGGCAGGGCACGCAGGTCGAGTGTACGGGCGATCTCTTGCGCTCTGACCGCGTCCATGGCGGGTGTGATGCTGTCGTTCATGGGTTCAAAAAATTCTTGAGCGCCTGCAACACGCCCTCGGGTGCTTCGGTCATGAGCGAATGGCCTGCGGACAGCTTCACCACTTTGGGTTGGGCGCAAAGGTCAATCAGGCTTTGCGCGGCCTTGGGCGGTGTCATCTGGTCTGCGCTGCCCAGCACAAACAAGGTGGGGCAGGTGACCTTGGGCATCGCCGCCTCAGCACCGTTGTAGCTGTCACAGGCCTTGAAACCGGTGTGGAACACGTTGACCTGCGTGTTGCTGGCCAGCACCCGGCGCATCAGCGCTTTACTGCCGCCATACAGCCAAGTGCCGGGGCCCAGTGCCGAAGGTGGCGGGGCCAGTGTGGAATGCGAAAAGCTGTTGACCATGTCGATCGCCTTGAACGGGGCGCTGACCGACAGATCGAGCAGGGCCGGTGAAACGCGCATGGGATAGGCCGTGCCCACCATCACCAAATGGTTCACGCGCCCCGGGTGTTTGGCCGTGTCGCGGGCGGCGGCTTCAAGCGCAATCAGCGAGCCAAAGCTGTGACCAATCAGCGCGGCTTTTTCAATTTTCAGGGCATCGAGCAAGGCGATGACGGTGTCAGCCGCTTCCTCGACGCTTTGGGGCGGGGGGCCTTCGCTTTTGCAGTGCCCCGGCAGGTCAATGGCCAGCACGTTCCAGCCATGGTGCGCCATGTAGCGGGTTTGCAAAATCCAGACGCTGTGGTCGTTGAGCACGCCATGGATGAACACGGCGGTGGGTTGCGCGGGGGTGAACACTTTGCCGCCAGTGTAGGCGTACAGCTCGTGGCCTTGGACGGTGATTTTCATGCGGCTTTCTCCGCGGCTTTGAGTGCCTTTTTGAGGTCGTCAATCAAATCGACCGGGTCTTCCAGGCCAATGGACAAGCGGATGGTTCCGGGGCCAATGCCGCCTGCGGCCAGCGCTTCGTCGCTCATGCGGAAGTGCGTGGTGCTGGCCGGGTGGATCACCAGGCTGCGGCAGTCACCCACATTGGCCAAGTGGCTGAAGACCTTGAGGGTTTCGATGAACTTTTGGCCTTGAGCGCGGGAGCCCTTGATGTCGAAGCTGAACACCGAGCCTGCGCCGCGTGGCAAGAGTTTTTGCGCCAAGGCGTGCGAAGGGTGGCTTTCCAGCAGGGGGTGGCCCACGCGGCTGACCAGCGGGTGTGCGGCCAAAAACTCGACCACCTTGGCGGTGTTGTCCATGTGGCGGGCTATGCGCAGGGGCAAGGTTTCGATGCCCTGCAAAATCAACCAGGCGGTGTGCGGGCTCATGCAGGCCCCAAAGTCGCGCAGGCCTTCGCGCCGGGCGCGCAGCAAAAAGGCACCCACCGTGCTTTCTTCGCTGAACACCATGTTGTGAAAGCCTTCATAGGCTTGGCTCAATTCGGCAAATTTGCCCGATTTGTCCCAGTCAAAGCTGCCGCCGTCGACCACCAAGCCGCCCACCACCGTGCCATGGCCCGCCAAGAATTTGGTGGCCGAGTGGTAAACCAGATCGGCCCCGTGGTCGAAGGGCTTGATCAGCCAGGGCGAGGTGAGGGTGGAGTCCACCAGCA
>CAYRBW010000072.1:9876-10131 GCA_964422575.1 uncultured Limnohabitans sp. | reverse complement strand
GTACAAAGCTTGCTCGAACAAGCGGTGTACAAGCCTGTGCAGGGGCGCTTCAAGGTCTTCATGATCGACGAGGTGCACATGCTGACCAACACCGCGTTCAACGCGATGTTGAAGACCCTCGAAGAGCCCCCCGAATATTTGAAGTTCGTGCTGGCCACGACCGACCCGCAAAAAGTGCCCGTCACGGTGCTCTCGCGCTGCTTGCAATTCAACCTTCGCCCGATGGCTCCCGAGACAGTGTTTGAACACTTGACC
>CAYRBW010000072.1:3905-9866 GCA_964422575.1 uncultured Limnohabitans sp. | reverse complement strand
CGCTGAACAACTGAGCACCGAGCCCTTGGCTTTGCGCCTGCTGGCCCGCGCCGCCCGGGGCTCTATGCGCGATGCCCTGAGCCTGACCGACCAAGCGATTGCCTTTGGCAATGGCTTGGTGCAAGAGGCCGGTGTGCGCCAGATGCTGGGCAGCGTGGACCGCAGCCACGTCTTGCACATGATTCGCGCATTGACCGAGGGCGACGGCGCGGCGGTGGTGAATCAGGTCAATGCCCTGCGTCTGCAAGGCGTGTCGGCCGCCGCCACGCTCGAAGACATGGCCATGTTGCTGCAGCGCATGGCTGTGATGCAGATGGTGCCCAGCATGGCGCAAGACGGTGACGACCCGGATACCCAAGGTCTGGCCGATTTGGCCCAAGCCATGCCAGCAGAAGAAACCCAGTTGCTTTACAGCTTGTGTCTGCACGGGCGCACTGAGTTGGGTTTGGCCCCCGACGAATACACGGCTTTGACCATGGTGTTGTTGCGCCTTTTGGCCTTCAAGCCGGCAGGGTTGGCTGAAAAAAAAAGCCCGCGAATCAGCCCTGAGCCACTGACTCAGCCTGCAGCTCTCACGGTGGCAGCGCCCACCCCAGTTGCGTCTGCTAGAGCGAAACCAGCTGCAGACGCGCTGCCTCAACGCTTTGTCTCACCCGCGCAACCTGCTGCGGTCGTCGCCCCCATCCTCGTTGAGGCCCCCAAGTCAGTGCTCGCGGTGCCGGTCAGAGACTCAGCGCCTGCCGCTGCTGCCACGGCTGTTCAGGCAAGCGCGCCTTCTGCACCGTCCGAGCCGCCGCCTTGGGAAGATTGGCCCGATACGACCGACTCTGCCGACGCAGAGCACCAGGTTTTTGTTTCAGCGCCCACCGAGTCGCAGACGCCTGCACTGAGGTCTTTGCCTGTGCGCGAGGCCTCTGAGCCCTCCGTGCGGGTGGACGTGCCCAAACCTGCAAGCAGCACACCCCTGCAAACCACGCCAGAAGGCGATGTCTGGCTGGACTTGGTGCAAGGCTTGATGGCGCAAGAGGCGATCACAGCCTTGGTCCGCGAGTTGGCTTTGCAGTCCCAATTGGTGGCCCGTGATGGCGACCAATGGCAATTGCGCGTAGAGCGCGAAACCCTCAATTACCCTGCCAGCCGTGAACGCCTGCAAGCTGCCTTGTCAGCTGCAGGGCAAGGCTCGGTGAAATTGCACATCGAAGTTGGCACCGTGACCGACAGCCCAGCCAAACGCTTAGTGGTCTTAGCAGCCGCCAAAATGGAAGCTGCCCAGGACTTGATTCAGAACGACCCGATGGTGCAGGTGATGGTGCGAGACTTCGGTGCCAAAATTGTCCCTGGCAGCATCCAGCTGATTTGATTTTCATCTTCTATTTCATCTTCATTCAAAGGAAACCCCATGTTCAACAAAGGACAACTCGCTGGCTTGATGAAACAAGCCCAAGCCATGCAGGACAACCTCAAAAAAGCCCAGGACGAACTGGCTTTTGTCGAAGTGGAGGGCCAATCGGGCTCGGGCATGGTCAAGGTCTTGATGACCTGCAAGCACAGCGTGCGCCGTGTCACCATTGACTCCAGCTTGCTGGCCGATGACAAGGACATGCTTGAAGATCTGGTGGCGGCCGCTTTCAACGATGCGGTACGTCAAGTCGAAGAGGTTTCACAGCAAAAAATGGGCAAATTGACTGCGGGTCTGCCGCCCGGCATGAAGTTGCCTTTTTGAACCGCTGACCGCACCGTATGGCCGACACACACGCACTTGCCACTTTGGTTCAAGCTCTTAAGGGTTTGCCGGGCGTGGGTATCAAGTCGGCCCAGCGCATGGCCTTTCAGTTGCTGCAAAACGACCGAGCCACCGCGCGGCAACTGGCCGCTGCACTCGACAATGCGGTCGAAAAAATTCAGCACTGTGCTTGTTGCCATACCTTCACTGAAGCCGAGTTGTGCGATACCTGTCTGGATATGGCGCGCGATCGCACCGTGCTGTGTGTGATCGAAACTCCAGCTGACCAATCGGCCATTGAACGCACGGGCACTTACCGGGGTTTGTATTTTGTGCTCATGGGCAAGCTCAGTCCACTCGACGGCATCGGACCACACGACATTGGCTTGGCCAAGCTCAAGCAGCGGGTGACCGACGGGGTGCTGACCGAGGTGATTTTGGCTACCAACTTCACGGCCGAAGGCGAGGCCACGGCCCATGTGATTTCTGAAATGATTCACCAACAAGGCCTCAAGGTTACCCGTTTGGCGCGGGGGGTGCCTGCTGGCAGTGAATTGGAATATGTGGATTTGGGCACCATTGCCCATGCCTTGGTTGATCGACGTTGATGCGGAGCAGCTTTCAGGTGCCCGTTCCTTGTTGTGACTTGGCCTGTCAACTACCTGCAATCCATTACGTGAAAACCCGCTCGGGATGATTCCCGATGCGCAGGGGCCTGCTTGTCTCTATCCTCAATGCATCGAATTTTCGATGTAACCTGGAGTTGACTCGTGTCTTTCGTCATTGGGCGGCGGCGTTCCATTTTACTGGCGGCCATGGTTGCTCTGGCCAAGCCTTCCTTGTCTGCGGTGGACCCCTTGCGTGGAGTGCCTCGCGTCACCATCGCACTGGCAGCCAGGCAAAGCCTCTACCATTTGCCGCTGACGTTGGCTGAGCAATTGGGGTATTTCCGGCAAGTTGGCATCTCTGTGGATTGGTTTGTGCACGAGTCTGGCACCAAAGCTTTGGGCAGTGTCGGGCAGGGGCAGGCCGATGTGGCGGCTGTTGCCTTTGAGCATTTGTTTGGCTTGCAAAAAAAAGGACTGAATTACCAGGCTTTTGTCCAGATCGGGCGAACGCCGCAGCTGAGCTTGGGTGTGTCGACGCGATTGGATATGCGCTCGGTGATGGGACTCAAGGGGGCTCGCTTGGGGATCACATCAATGGATTCCAGTACCTATTGGATGGCATGCCAATGGCTTTTGCAAAATGGACTGTTGCCAGAAGATGTGGTGTTTGTCGAGGTGGGTTCATCGGCCGCGGTGGTGGACGCTTTGCGCAATGGGGTGATCGATGCCCTGTGCAACCCAGACCCTATCATGTATTGGCTGGAGCAAAAAAATGAAATCCGAATCATGGGCGATGCACGCACGCTGATGTCGACCCGCAAGCTCTA
Organism: uncultured Limnohabitans sp.; assembly: GCA_964422575.1. GTDB lineage: Bacteria > Pseudomonadota > Gammaproteobacteria > Burkholderiales > Burkholderiaceae_C > Limnohabitans_A. The sequence goes on along the minus strand of CAYRBW010000072.1, from coordinate 6,708 downwards.
CGGGGGTACGGTGCCGGGGGCTTGTTTGTTGGCGAAAACTGATTTTTTACAGCGACACCCAGACATGGCTCAGGCTTTGACCGATGCGGTGGTGCATGCGCTCAAATGGTTACAAACGGCAGGTTTGACCGATATCTTGAAGGCGGTGCCTTCCCATCATTGGTTGGGTGACCGTGCCATCTACTTGGGGGCATTCGAAAAATTGCGTGAATCGTATGCATTGGATGGCGTGATCGCAGCGGACTCGGTGACCAATGCGTGGCGCGCCCATGTCCGCTTACCCAACGGCTTGAGCAATGCGCGCTTGCCTTTGGAGCGCACTTACACCAACACATTCGCGGCGAAATCTAAAAACCGTTTTGCCGCATGAACACCCATTGACGGTGACGGCTCCGGTCGACTTCAGCGTTTGGGGGCTGGGGCTTTTCTCCGTTGCGCAGGCACCGCTTTGGGGCTGTTGGTGTGTTTTTTAGGCGCTGCACGGCTGACTCTGCGAGAGGCTTGAGAGGGCACCAAAATGGTCAATTTCTGACCGGCGATCAGGCGTGTACCGACTTTGAGTTTGTTCCAGGTGGCCATATTGGCCTCGGAGACACCGTGTCTGGCAGCCAGCGTTGCCAGGGAGTCGTTTTTCCGAGCCTGTACCGAGATCCGTCTGAGCACCACCTCAGGGGCGAGGCCCAGCTGGCCGTTGTCTGCCAAATGCTCGGTCACGTCATTGTCTAGACGCCCCTTGCGGTGGACCAGCAAAGTCGATCCTGCTGTGATCATCATCCGAGGCGGGATGCTGTTCACTGAACGCAGTTGGTCAACGGGCATGTCCAGCTGTTGAGCGACCTCTTCGGGCTTCATCGTCCGCGGTGCTTGCCACGCGGTCCATGTGGCCAGCGGCCGGTTGGTGTGTGCCTGCAAGTTGCGTTCAAAAGTCGTGGCATTGTCCCAAGGCAACAAAATTTGGGGCGTGCCTGCAGCCAGAATCACTGGGCGGTTCATCGATGGGTTGAGTGCCTTGAAGTCCTCCAGGCTCACGTTGGCCAATTTGACGGCCACGGCCACGTCGATGTCCCGTTCAATCGGCACACTTTTGAAATAAGGGTGGTTCTGGATCAGGGGCAGTTGTGTGCGAAAGGCCTCGGGTTGTGCCACGATGTTTTTGACTGCTTGCAACTTGGGCACGTAGTAGCGTGTTTCGTTGGGCATGTTCAAGTCGCTGTAGGTCAGCGGCTTGCCTTGTGCTTTGTTGCGCGCCAGAGCACGCCCGACGCTGCCTTCGCCCCAGTTGTAGGCTGCCAAGGCCAAGTGCCAATCGCCAAACATGCCGTAGAGCTTTTGCAGGTAGTCCAGCGCAGCGCGCGTTGATTCGAGCACATCTCGGCGGTCATCGCGAAACAGGTTTTGCTTGAGGTCGAAAAATTTGCCGGTAGCGGGCATGAACTGCCACATGCCGGCGGCTTTGGCGCTGGACACGGCCTGGGGGTTGAAGGCCGACTCAATGAACGGCAGCAAGGCCAATTCGGTGGGCATTTTGCGGCGTTCGAGTTCCTCCACCACATGGAAAAGGTACGGGCGTGAGCGTTCTGTCATGCGCAGCATGTAGTCCGGGCGGCTCGCGTACCACTGTTCACGATTGCGAACCAGGTCATTTTCCAGATCGGGCATGGCAAAGCCGCGACGAATGCGCTCCCACACATCACTGGGCGGTGTTAACCCGATGTTGCTGTTTGGCTTGAGCAGCACTGGCCGCTCTTGAGTGAGTGCTGCGGTGGGCTCCGGTGATGCTGTTGGCGCTCGCACAGGCCCAGGCACAGGCGAATTTGCACTTGTGGTCGGTGAGGTGCTGGGAGGGGTTGTGGGGCTGGTCGCGCAGCCACTCAACAACAAGGCCATTCCCAGACAAATCGCAGTGCAACAGTTTTTCCCAAAGCCGGAAAGTGAGGTGGCATCTAAGCCGTCATGTTTGGACAGGGTGTTCATCAAAATTCGTTTTTCCAGTTGCGAAGTGCTGCAAAGGTCGTGATCTCGTCCAAGGCTTGGGCATCGTGTCTCCGGACGGCTTGGGACACAGCACTGCTGCGACTGCGTAAGAAGGGGTTGATCGCGCGCTCGGTCGACAGCGCAATGGGCAGGGTAGGTTGTTGGTTTTGTCGCAAAGCTGAGCAGGCCTGCGCGTGCGTCTGTAAATCGAGGTTGTCCGGATCGATCAGCAGCGCGAATTTCAGATTCGACAAGGTGTATTCGTGGGCACAGCAAACGCGGCTGTCACCTGGCAAAGCGGCCAATCGGTCCAGCGAGTCGAGCATTTGAGCGGGCGTGCCCTCAAACAATCGGCCGCATCCACCTGAAAACAGGGTGTCGCCACAAAAAAGCACTGGGGCTTGGCCATCGGGTTGCCCCCAGAAAGCCACATGGCCTGCGGTGTGCCCCGGCACATCGTGCACATCCAGCGATAAACCATGCCAATCAATCCGGTCGCCTTGCTGGACGCCTGTAGCTTGGATAGGCAAACGCTCCATCGCAGGGCCCCAAACGCGAGCCCCAGTGTGGGCGACCAAGTCGGCCACACCACCTGTGTGGTCGGCGTGGTGGTGCGTGACTAGAATCATGTCCAGCTGCAAGCTTGGGTGTTGCTGCAACCAGGCCAAAACAGGTGCACTGTCACCGGGGTCCACCACGAGTGCGTGGTGGTCGTCGTGCAACAACCAGATGTAGTTGTCGGAAAAGGCGGGCAGTGCAATGAGTTTCATGGAGAGTCAGATTATAGAAAGCCAGCATTCAGGGGGAGATTGGTTGACCGGTTTGGGGC
>CAYRBW010000072.1:0-3895 GCA_964422575.1 uncultured Limnohabitans sp. | reverse complement strand
GTTTGGGGCAACCGGTGGCCTCACGTTTGCTTTCTTGGGAGCAGCAGCAAGCAGATGCTTTGCTGGCCGATGTCTTTGGCTACCACGCGGTGCAATTGGGTTGGCCCGATTTGCAGGCTTTGCGCAGCAACCGCATGCCACACCGCTGGCTGGCGCAGGCCGAATTTGAGCGCATTGGGTCCTCATCTGACGCTGAGCAAAACCGTGCGCCCCATGTCTGTTTGGACAGTCGAGCGTGGCCATGGCCAGCAGACAGCTTGGATCTGGTGGTTTTGCCGCATGCCCTGGAGCGTTCCGCAGACCCGCACGCCTGTTTAAGAGAAGTTGAGCGGGTTCTGATTCCGGAAGGCCAGGTCTTGATCACGGGGCTCAACCCTTGGAGTTGGTGGGGTTTGCGTCAATCGCGCGGGCTAAGAAGGGCGAATTTTCAGGGTCCATTGCAACCGTCTTTGATCGCTTACCGCCGCTTACGAGATTGGTTGCGTTTGCTCGGGTTCGAGGTTCAGGTCAGCCGCTTTGGTGGTTGGACCCCTGCCTTAGGGCGTGAACGTTGGATGCAGCGGCTCGATTGGATGGATCCGGTGGGGGAGCGCTGGTGGCCCATTTTGGGCGGTGTTTACCTGTTGATGGCCATCAAAAGAGTGCCCGGTGGACGCCTGATCATTGGTCGGCGCTGGCGCACGGTACAGTCACCCGCTACAGTGACCGTGCCTTTGGCCCGGTCAGACACCTTCATTGGCCACCAGGCGGCACCGAAAGACACTGTTGAACCACGTTGAAATCTATACCGATGGGGCTTGCAAAGGCAACCCGGGTCCTGGCGGCTGGGGCGTTCGCTTGCAATCGGGCCAGCATGTGCAAGAGCTGTTTGGCGGCGAACTGAACACCACCAACAACCGGATGGAGATGATGGCGGTCATCGAAGGTCTGGTGGCCCTCAAGCGGCCTTGTCAGGTCACACTTTACCTGGACAGTGAATACGTGCGCAAGGGCATCACCGAGTGGATTCATGGCTGGAAAGCCCGGGGATGGCGCACGGCGGCCAAGCAACCCGTCAAAAATGCCGATCTGTGGCAAAAACTCGATGCGGTGGTGTCCACTTCGGGACACCAGATCGATTGGCGCTGGGTCAAAGGTCACAACGGTGATCCGGGCAACGAGCGTGCCGATGCTTTGGCCAATCAGGGCGTGGACAAAGCCTTGGGCCGTGGTTGATCGGATTTGTGATCTGCGCTGAGCCCCAATCAGGGGCATCCGAGTCGGGGCAAATGTCGTTCATACCTGCCGTTTGCCCCATTGGGCAAATCGAAGGGCACTGTTACATTTTGGCAGTCTTGGTGAATTCAACCTAAAAGAGATTTTTGAATGGCTTACAAGAAGAAATACGCCGTCATGGCATTGGTGGGGGGGTGTGTGGCTTCCGGTGTGGCTTGGTGGCTCCAAAACAAATTTGCACCTGATGCTGGGAAAGCGCCTTCTTCGGCGGCGACAGCCCCTGGTGCATCGGCAAGTCCGGCCAAAGCCCCAGCCGTGGAGGTGGCCAAGGTCGAGATCATGCGTTTGGTCGACGAAACCCAGGCCGTGGGCAGTTTGCGATCACGCCAGGGCGTGGTCATGCGCCCCGAAGTGGGAGGCCGCGTGAAACAAATTTTCTTCAACGATGGCCAGCGTGTGCGCAAAGGCCAGGTGATGGTGCAATTTGAAGACCAGCTGCAACAAGCCCAGTTTGCACAGGCTAAAGCCGAGCTGTCGATTGCTGAGGCCAACCACAAGCGCAACCAGGAACTGGTGACGCAAAACTTCATCAGCAAGCGTTCGCTCGATGAAAGCGGTGCCGCCCTTGAAGTGGCACGCGCCAAACTCGCCTTGGCTGATGCCACCTTGCAGCGACTGAAAGTGCTGGCCCCTTTTAATGGCACCACCGGTCTGCGCCAGATCAACGTGGGGGATTACCTCAAAGACGGCACTGATATGGTCAACATCGAAGACATGGATGCGGTTTTGGTGGACTTTCGTTTGCCCGAGCGCTTTCAATCTAAGATCCGTGCTGGACAAACCGCGCAGTTGACGGTTGATGCTTTGCCGGGTCGCCCCTTTACCGCTGTGGTGCAAGCGGTGGACCCTTTGATTGAGGTCAATGGCCGATCGGTGGGGGTTCGCGGTTGCATAGACAACCGCCAGCAGCAACTGCGTCCGGGCATGTTTGCCCGTGTGAACGCAGTGTTTGGGACACGCGAAAACGCGTTGGTCATTCCCGAAGAGGCCATCATCCCGCAAGGCGGACGCACCTTTGTCGTCAAGGTGGTGACGGGCGAAAAACCCGACACCTTGGTGTCCGAACGTGTCACCGTCAAGGTGGGGCTGCGTCAGCCTGGCAAGGTCGAGATTGTGGAAGGGCTGGCTGTCGGGGACACCGTGGTCACGGCGGGCCACCAGCGGCTGCAAAAAGACGGCACCCCAGTGCGCGTGATGGACTTGTCTCAGACTGAGGGCAACAAAGCTGCAGGCGCACAGGGTCAAGCTGTAGCACCAGCCAGCGCAGCTTCTGCCGCGGGCGGGGCAGCTACTGCCGTTGTGGGCGGGGTCGCTCCTGCAGGCAAACCCACGCCCGCTAAAGGCTTGGCCCTGTCAGGCCCCAACCCTTGCTTGAGGGGCACAGATGCAGCTCGCTGAAGTCTCCATCCGACGGCCTGTTCTGGCTGTTGTCATGTCCTTGTTGATCTTGCTGATTGGCGCGGTGAGCTTCAAAAGCCTGTCGCTGCGTGAGTACCCCAAGATCGACGAGCCCACCGTCACCGTGACCACCCGCTATGTGGGTGCTTCCGCCGAAGTGGTCGAGTCTCAGGTCACCAAACCCTTGGAAGACTCGATTGCGGGCATTGATGCGGTGGACGTCATCACCTCCATCAGCCGCGCCGAGCAGTCGCAGATCACGGTACGGTTCCGCCTCGAAAAAGACGCCGACACTGCGGCCGCCGAAGTGCGTGACCGCACCTCACGTGTGCGCAACCGATTGCCTCAGGCGATCGAAGAGCCTGTCATCGCCAAGGTCGAGGCCGATGCTTTTCCGGTGAGTTGGTTGGCTTTTTCAAGTGACACCCTGAATGCTTTGCAGATCAATGATTTGGTTAATCGGGTGGTCAAACCCCGCTTGCAAACCGTGACGGGCGTGGCCGATGTGCGCATTTACGGTGAGCGCAAGTACGCCATGCTGGTCTCGTTGGACCACGCGCGTTTGTCGTCCTTTAAGCTCACGCCACAAGATGTGGAGGACGCCATCCGGCGCAGTAACCTTGAGTTGCCCGCAGGCCGCATCGAGTCGATCAACCGTGAATTCAGCGTGTCTTCGCAGACGGATTTGACGCGTCCTGGGCAGTTTGGCGACATCGTCTTGCGCAATGTGAATGGCTATACGGTGAAATTGCGCGATGTGGCCCAGATCAGGGAAGACGCAGCCAACGACCGCAGCGTGGTTCGCCTGAATGGCCGGCCCGCAATTTCTGCCGGTGTGATCCGTCAGGCCACGGCCAACCCGCTAGAGTTGTCCAAGGGGGTTCGCGAGATGATTCCCCGCTTGAAAGCCGACTTGCCGGGTGACATGTCGATTGATGTGGCCAACGACAACTCGGTGTTCATCGACCGGTCCATCAAGAACGTGTTCCAGACCATTGTCGAAGCCGTGGTGTTGGTGGCGCTGGTGATTTTTGTTTTCCTGCGCACCTTGCGCGCCTCGATCATCCCCATCATCACCATCCCGGTCAGCCTGATTGGCGCTTTCGCTATGATGGCTGTGGCGGGCTTCACCATCAACACCCTGACCTTGTTGGCGCTGGTGTTGGCCATTGGTTTGGTTGTGGACGATGCGATCGTGGTGCTGGAGAACATCTACCGGCAC
>CAYRBW010000071.1:0-10139 GCA_964422575.1 uncultured Limnohabitans sp. | reverse complement strand
GGGTAGCGCAGGCGGTATTCGCCATGGCCGTGCTCGCGCAAGGCAGCACCTTTAGCGCAATGCGCACCCAAGTTGATGGGCGAATCGAACACGGCTTCTTGGCGCACCCAGACGCCGTTTTCCACCACCGCATCAACAGCGCAACCGACCGAGCAGTGGGTGCAAATGGTGCGTTTGACTTCAACCTTGCCCGCACCCACGATGGATACACCCGTGGCGGCTTGGGCTTTTTGCACCAAGCTCAGCTGCGATGCGGCCAGACCCACGCCGACACCCAGGCCCGAACGGCGCAAAAAGCTGCGGCGATCCAGTGTGGGCAGGGCCTGCGACAAGCCACGGCGCAGGCTGTGGATGAAGGGGGATGAGGTAGCACCCGAAGTGCCGGAAGTTTTTTTGGTCAGCAACATGGAGGGCTCCAGTTGGGAATGAACAGGAAAGAGAGACGTGAAATCAGACGCGGGTGGTCTTGTAATACTGCTGAACGTGTTCACTCAGGGTGTAACCACCGCCACGGGTTGGCTTGGGCAGAGCCGCCGCAGCCACTGGCGCTGTGTTCTTTACAACGCCTGGCAAAACCGCCGTCGCGGCAGCCACGGCGCCAACGGTTGCTGCACCTGAAAACAGGCTGCGACGTGAAAGTGAAGAAGTTTTGGAAGACATCAGAACTCCAGGAGTGTAGAAAAGCACCATTACCTTGCTAGGCAATTTTTTGCATAGGCCATTTTAGCTGTGCCAAGGTCTGTCTTGAAGGTAAAAACCCTTATGTGACCGAGACGCCAAGCGGCAAGATGCTTTGCCGGGGTGAGCAATCCGAAAACTTGGCTCACCCATCAAAGCCCCTTGGTCACCTGCCCCTGCGAATGGCTCATGAACGCAGGGGCGTGCTCTGGTTTATTTGTAGAGCACCTCAGGCAACCACATGCCAATGGCCGGGAACATGTAAAGCAGTACGATCGCGAACACCTGAATCACCATGAAAGGCAACATGCCTGCGAAAATCTGGTTAAGCGTGACGTGAGGTGGGCTGACACCCTTCAGGTAGAACGCCGCCATGGCCACCGGTGGGCTCAAGAACGCGGTCTGCAAATTCAAAGCCACCAACAGGCCGAAGAACAGCGGATCGATACCGAAATGTGGAAGCAAGGGGATGAAGATCGGCATGAAAATCACAATGATCTCGGTCCACTCCAAAGGCCAGCCCAGCAAGAAGATCACCACTTGCGCCAGGATCATGAACTGCACGGGTGTGAGGTCCATGCCCAGCACCCAAGTGTTGATGATCTCTTGACCACCCAGCAGCGCAAACGCTGCTGAGAAAATGCTGGAGCCCACAAACAACCAGCACACCATGGCACTGGTTTTGGCCGTGAGGTAAACCGACTCACGCAGCACGACATAGTTCAGGCGGCGGTAAGCAGCGGCCAGCAACAAACCGCCCAGCGAGCCCATGGCCGCCGCCTCGGTGGGCGTGGCCAAACCAAACACAATGGTGCCCAACACCGCCAGAATCATCAGGGCCAGTGGGAAGAATGAGCCCAACAACATCTTGAAAATTTCAAGTCGAGCAAAGCTGAAGTAGGCGTAGAAGATGGCCAGAGCCACCGCACAGCTGGCTAAACCAATCCAGAAGGACATGGGGGCTGCTTGACGTTCGCCCGCTGTGGCAGTGGAATCGTCAGTTGCCACAGTGGGTGTGGCGGCAGGCTCGGCTTCTTTGGCTGCCATTTCAACAGGTGCCTTGTCAGTTGCAGGCGCTGCCGACTGTTCAGTCCCTGGTGGAGTTTGCAAATCATCGCCCGGTGGCTCTGCCAAACTGCCTTCATCGCTTTCTTCTGCCGAATTGACCAGTTCCCCTCCCATGGCCACCACACCTTCCACCACCTCAGGTGGCAAAGGAGCCGTGATCTTCAAGTAAATCGTGCCCATAATGGCAGCCACTGCCAAAACGGGCAGCAAAGCGATGCCCAAATGGTTGAGCAATTCGCGCATGGGGACAGCAGCATTGCGCTTGCCCTTGATAGCACCGATCAGGCCAGGCAAAACGGTGTTGCTCACCTCTTTGGAAACCACTTGTGCGAAAGCGGGCAAGGGCACGATGCGGTCTTCAGCCGACATGGGCGGTGCCATGTGGGGTTTGATCTTGGCAATGATCACCACGTAAATAACATACAAAGTGGCCAGCATGATGCCTGGGAAAAATGCACCGGCATACAACTTGACCACCGACACACCAGCTGTCGCACCATAAACAATCAACATGACCGAAGGCGGAATCAATATACCCAAACATCCCCCCGCAGTGATGGCACCGGCCGACAACTGCACGCTGTAACCGGCGCGCAACATGGCGGGCAGCGCCAGCAAGCCCATGAGCGTCACCACCGCACCGACGATGCCGGTGGCCGTCGCGAAGATGGCACAGGTCACAATGGTCGCAACCGCCAAGGAGCCCGGCACACGGGCCATGGCCAGGTGCATGCTCTTGAACAGTTTTTCGATCAGGTTGGCACGCTCAATGAGGTAACCCATGAACACGAACAAAGGGATCGAGATCAGCACGTCGTTGGACATGACGGAATAAGCACGTTGAACCATCAAGTCCAACGTTTGATTGACCGCCAAATCGGGGTTTTGACTGCGGTAAGCAATCCACGCGAAGATCATGCCCATGCCCATGAGCGTAAAGGCTGTGGGGAAACCCAACATGATCGCCACCACCACCAGCGCCAACATCAACAAGCCCAAATGACCATTGGTCATCTCGGAGGGCGAAGGCAACAAAAAAAAGGCCGACAACACGACCAAGACCATGATCGTCAGGCCAAACCAGACTTCTTTTTTCATTTGTGAGTTCCCTTGCCAGTCGTCACCAACACATCGAGTTTGGCGATATCTTCGTCTTTGACGTTGACCATTTCCTTGAGTTTTTCGACATCGACCTCGTCCACGTCATCACCGCGCTTGGGCCATTCACCTTGCTTGATGCAAACAATGCAACGCACGATCTCGACCAAGCCTTGGGCCAGCAAAAATGCACCCGCAATCGGCAAAATCGTTTTAAACGGGTACACCGGCGGCCCGTTAGCCGTGATGTTGGAGTGCTCGTTGATGGCCCAGGATTCGGCCGCAAAACCGTAACCTGCCCAAGCCAGTGCGACCACGCCCGGAATAAAAAAGAGAATGTAAAGAATCAAGTCCAACCAAGCTTGAAGGCGTGGCGGAAAAAATCCGTAAAGTACATCGCCACGCACGTGACCGTTCTTGGAGAGTGTGTAGGCACCCGCCATCATGAAAAGAGATCCGTACATCATGCTCATGACATCAAAGGCCCACGGATGGGGGTCATCGAGCGCGTAACGAGAGAAAACCTCCCATGAGATCATCAGGGTCAGTCCCACGATAAGCCAGGAAAAAAACTGGCCTATCCAGGTGCTGATTTTGTCGATTGCCAACAACAGATTTTGCATATAGGGGTCACATAAGTAAATCAGCCATCCCGCTCGGAGCTGGATGGCTGATGGGATACCTCAACTCAAAGAATCAAGCTTTCTTGGCACCAAAGAAGTGGTTCACCGCCATGCGACGACTGATGTTGGTGTCTTGGTCCCACTTGACCGCACGCTGAGCAAAAGCTTTTTGTGAAGCCACGATTTCCTTGAACAAGGGGTTTTCTGCGGATTTTTTCTCGAGGATCTCAGACCAGATCTTCAGTTGGTCTTGCAAGATCGCATCGGGTGTTTTGTAGAACTTGACCTTGTCTTTGGTCTGCAATTCAACGTAGTCTTTGGAGTAGCGGTCAACGGCCTTCCAAGACATGTCGGCAGATGCTGCCTCTGTGGCACCGGCAATCACGGCCTTCAGCTTGGCAGGCAGCGCGTCGTACTTGGTTTTGTTGAACATGATCTCAAACGTCTCGGCGCTCTGGTGGTAGCTTTGCAACATGCAGACTTTAGAGACATCAGGAAAGCCCAAAATTCGGTCAGAAGTGGCGTTGTTGAACTCGGCTCCGTCGAGCAAACCACGATCCATCGCAGGAACGATTTCACCGCCTGGCAAAGCGTTCACCGCTGCGCCCATGGCGGTAAAAAGATCAATGGCCAGGCCATTGGTGCGGAACTTCAAACCCTTGAAGTCCGATGATTTGGTGATCGGCTTTTTGAACCAACCCAAAGGTTGTGTGGACATGGGGCCGTAGAGGAAGGACTGGACGTTGCCACCGATCGATGCATACAACTTGGCCAGCAACTCGGCACCACCGCCGTATTTGTGCCAGGCCAAGATCATGTTGGCGTCCATGCCGAAAGCGGGACCCGAATTCCACAAAGCCAGAGCGTTTTGCTTGCCGTAGTGGTAACCCAGCACACCGTGACCGCCGTCCAAGGTGCCTTTGGAGACGGCTTCGAGCAGACCAAACGCAGGCACCACAGCGCCCGCAGGCAACACTTCAATCTTCAGATCGCCACCGGTCATGTCGTTGACCTTCTTGGCATAGTCCAGAGCGTATTCGTGGAAGATGTCCTTGGCGGGCCAAGTGCTTTGCCAACGCATGGAGATCGGGCCGGATTGGGCTTTGGCGATCATGGGTGCAGAAATAGCACCAGCGGCAACAGCAGCACCCTTTAGGAGGTTGCGACGACGTGGGGTTTGGGCTTCGGTCAAGGATGTCTCCAGTGGTTGTTGAACTTGTAAGCGTAGAAAAATACCGCTCAGTTTCATTATGGAAGCAGCCCGCCTCAGCTGACCGAGTGAAAACCCGCACTCAGCTTGTCATTTATTTCATGGAAAAGCCCCAAAACTTTCAATCAAGTCAGCAAATCGAAACCTTGCGACTCCACGCTGATGAAAGCTTCGGTGAAAGCCGCCACACGGGCATAGAAAACAGCGCGCGGTTGCGATTGCAGCACTTGGCACAGGGCTGGCAGCCAACACTGGACATGTTTCGCAAAGAAAGTCTGCTGACGCGTCAAATTGGACACCGCCACATCGTCGCCAGCGATTAGAAAGCGCATGACCTCAAAAACATAGGCCACATGGTCTTCGGTTTCTGACATGGCCTCGTTGCGGGCCAAGCCGAGTTCGGCCAAGTCGTCACGCAGACGCACAAGCGACTTTTCGTTCAAAAAGCCGCTGAGGTAGTGGGAGCCAAAAAGGTAGACCTCGGGTTTGCCCACACCGCCAAACAGGCTGGTGAATTCGGCTGCAATCTGCGCTTGGTTCATGCTGCGGGCGCAAGCCACCAATTCACGCCACGGCTCTTCAAGAAAGCCACCAGCATCAGGGGCATCGGTCACCGCCACCTGCAATTGACCCAGCAATTCATCACCCGGGGCTTGGTAGTAAAGCTGCGACAACAGGCCATAGACTTCGGCGCGGGCGGTTTCTTCGTCCAGCGCGTGGCTGCTGGCGGACAGGCTCAGATCTTGGCTCATGGCAACAATTTATTCAGGTTTTGAAGAGGCACCGGGGACGCGCACCTGGTTTTCGTCGGTGAACATGTCCACCACGCGGCAGTCGCCGCACATTTTGAGGCGTTCGAGTGCCGCGCCCTGAAACATGCTGTGCCCGGCCAACCGGCCCAACATGGCTTCGATGCCTTTGAGTGTGCCAAAGGGTTTGCTACAGCGGATGCAGGCAAAAGGTGGACTGCCGTGCAGCAATCGCGGCTGCTGCCGTTCGGCCAGCAGCGACAAACGCGGCTGCAAAGTGATGGCGTTTTCTGGGCAGGTCTTGGCGCACAAACCGCACTGCACACAGTTTTTTTCCACAAACCGGATTTCTGGTTGCAGCGGGTTGTCTTGCAGCGCCGACGAAGGGCAAGCCCCCACACAGCTCATGCACAGCGTGCATTTGTTGCCATCGACCACGATGGTGCCCAAGGGCGATCCGGCTGCAGGCAGCTCAAGCGCCTTGGGGCGTGTGCTGTCGCTTTGTGCCATCACGGGCGATTGGGACATCAGGAGGTCAATGACCAGCTCCAGGTTGCTGCGTTTTTCGGCTTGCACCGCATGGCGGGCGGCTGTGGCAGGGCCAGTGGGCAAACTCGCGGCCTTGAGGCTGCGGGCGGCCAGTCGCTGCAAATCAGCGTCCAGAGACGCGGCCGTCTTGGCTTCAAGCAGTTGGAAATGCACGCCGGTGTAACCCAGACCGTTGAGCAGGCTTTGCGCCACGGCCATTTGTTCCGAGAGCGTGGCGCGGTATTGCGGTGCCTCTTCGTGAGTGAGCAGCACCATGATCTGGCGTGCGCCATAGGCCACGGCCGACAGCCACAACTCCATGCCCACACTGGTCGTGTGCCACAAGGCCACGGGCATCACGCGAGCGGGCACGCCCTGCATGACGCCCAGCTGCGCACCCCGGCCCAACTCATCGATCAGAGCCTGGCCTTGGTCTTGGCTGTGCAAGAGCAGTGCAGCATCGCGTCCACCAGCGGCCTGGTAGGTGGTGAGCAAGGTGCGAATTTTGGTGCCCTGCTCCGCCGGGCGCGGATAAGCATAAGTCAGTGCGCCCGTGGGGCAAGCCGTGGTACAAGCACCGCAGCCCACGCACAGATTGGGATTGACCACGATTTGCTGGCGGCTTTTGTCCGAGCGCACGGCCTCGGCCGAGCAGATGTCGATGCAGGCGCTGCAGCCGACTTGTTCGTTACGGCTGTGGGCGCACAGTTTTTGTTTGTACGCAAAAAAGCGGGGCTTTTCAAACTCACCCACCAGTTCACGCACTTTGAGCAAGGTTTGTAGGTCTTGCCCGTCCCAGCGGAAGTAGCCTTGTGGCAGAGCGTGTGAGGTGAATGTGGGCGAAGCCTTGTCGCCGCGCAAGTCCAGCACCACATCAAAGCGCTCGGTTTGCACTCGCGCAGCGCGTGTGAAGTCGATGGCCCCTGCGGCTTCACACACTTTGACGCAATCGCGGTGCGAGGCGCAGCGCGACAGATCCACCTGGTAATCCAGGCCAATGGCCTGCTCGGGACACGCGGCCACACAGGCGTTGCAGCGGGTACACAGGTCCAGGTCAATCGGGTTGCTGGCGTCCCAGGACACATCAAACGCGCCCAACCAACCTGTCAGGCTTTGCAAACGCCCCGCCAGCACCGGAAAGCGCCGCTCCTGACTGCCCCCGGCCTTGCCCGGACCTTGGGCCAACACGGTGACCTGCATCGCATCAGCCAAAAAGCTGACCACACGTTCAGCCACATCGATGGCCCCGATGATGAGCACACGGCCTTCGCTTTTGTAGGTGACGGTGGGCACCGGTTCGGGTTCGGGCAAGTGGGCTGCGGCCAGCAGAGCGACCATTTTGGGTGTGGCGTGTGCGGCTTCGTGGCCCCAACCACCGGTTTCACGGATGTTGACAAAGCGGATCGGCGACACAGCGCCTTCGGTTTGCTCGGCCAGTTCAGAGAACAGGCGCTTTTCTTGGGTGCAGGCCACCACCACGGTCTCGCCGGTTTTCACGGCTTTTTGAAAGTTTCCAGCCTCGCGGCGGCACAGAGTCGTGTGCAGCGTCAGGTCTTCACCCAGTGCTTTGCCCAGGGTTTGGGCTTGCAGGGGCATGGTTTGGTTGCAATTGCAAATCAAGGTGGTCATGTTCTAGGGGGGCGGTTGCCTGAAAATCAGGTGTGATCTGCTGTGCTTGTGTCGTTTGGGATTGCGGCGACTGTGCCACAAGTGGCGAGTCTTCTGGGGCGACAGAACTTTGCTCAGGGTTTTCCTGTGTTTGGGGCTCGGTTTTTTCGGTGGGTAAGTCCTTGGTCTTTTGCGGAAACAAGTTCAAGAACTCGGCCCCCACCATTTTTTCGAGCATGCCCTCTGGCAAGGGGTCCGGCGTGTTGTAGTCGCCGATGTAGATGTCCAAACCATCCATGACGTTGAAGTGTGGGTCGGTGAAGAGCTTCTTCATGGCCGCATTGCGCACTTCGCCAGGAACACCGTCGCGCATGAAGGCTTGAAAGTCAGAAGCTGGCGTCAGGCCCGGCACATCTTCGAGGGTTGGAACAGGCGGTTGTTCACAAGCCACTGCATGGCCCGAAGCCTCTTGACCAACGGGTTTGGCATCAGCCGCAATCGGTGGCTGTTGCCCTACAACTTTTGCAGATGCCTCCATGGCGTCTGTGACGGCGTTAGAGCGCGGTGGTGAATCTTGGGCAAGTACTGGCTCCGCTGCTTGATCCAAGCCTTGTTTGCGTCGCGACCAGCGACTGAAAAAATTGTCGCTCATACCCCGGGCCTTGCGCCTTTGTGTTTGACATCGGTACTGACCGATACCGGTTGCCCAAAGCGATCCGTCAGACGCTGGAAACTTTTCGGGCGCTGGCGCTTTTTCTCTTCTGGCACAAAATACTGCTCGGAAAAACTTTGCATCCACGCCAGCACCTGCGCAGAGGCGGGTACGGTTTCCACGGTCTCCTGTGCATCCAGCCAACGGCCTGCATCGTGGTAACTCAAACTGACGGCTTGTGGAACAGCCACTGGATCACTGCCGTCTTCGGCATCAATGAGTCGCCACATCACAAAAAAGCAAGGTGTGGGCGACGTGGCATTGAGCCAATAGCCTTCGGCATCGTCGGTGAAAAGTGCGACTTCGCGCGCGGGATGAATCCAGAGCGACTCCACATCCGTTTGGCGCAGGCAACGTGGCTCGGTGCCAAAACCGGCTTCATGCGGCACCACATCGGCCAGCACCCACCGCCAAGCTTGCCAACGAGCCATCGGGCCTTGCACCGCTTCACGGCGCATCAGGACAGCCACATCAATTTGCGGACGTGTAGACATGGACAACAAAACCCTTTGAGAAATGGAACATCAATATGCCAGCAAATCACCGCGTCATCGCAAGCACGACAAGAATACCGTACCTTTTCTGGCCTCGCTTTCAAACGCAAATGCCCTCGGTGATACGCCATGATGAAGTGACTCAAGCACAAGCCCACGCCTGTGCCTTCTGCACTTAGAAGCCTTGAACCAGGCAAACAAACCTGCTTGCTGTGAAGGGTCGATGCCACAACCCTTGTCGGATATTTTCAAAACCACGTCCAGCGTGATGCCGCTGAGCTCTGTACGGTCGCGCACAAGGTGTGCAAAGAGGTGGAGTGTGCAGGATTATGGGGTCTGCAGCACCGAGACTTGCACCGCGCAGTACTTGAACTCCGGGATTTTGCCAAAGGGATCGAGCGCGGCGTTGGTCAGTTCATTGGCCGCCGCCTCCACATAAGCAAAGGGGATAAAGACCGTCCCCGATGGTGTGCCATCGTCACAGCGCAATTGCAGTTCCACCTGACCCCGGCGCGATGCGATGCGCACACGTTGCCCTGCTTGCAAGCCCAGCCGGGCCAAGTCGGCACTGCACATCGAAGCTGTGGCCGCAGGCTCCAGTGCGTCGAGCACGGTGGCCCGGCGCGTCATGCTGCCGGTGTGCCAGTGCTCCAACTGACGGCCGGTGATCAACACCATCGGGTACTCGGCATCGGGCTGCTCGTTGGCCGGGATCAGGCTGACGGGCACCAAATGCACACGGCCGTCTGCCGTCGGAAAATGGTCATGGAAAACGATGGGCTGGCCCGGGTCGTCAGCGCTCACACACGGGTAAGTGACCGAGCCCGCGTTCAGGCGCGCCCACTCGATACCGCCAATGGCCGGGGCCATGGCTTGGCGCATTTCTTCATAAACCGCTGCCACGCCCTCGTGCTCGCCTGCGTAGTGCCAGTTCAGGCCCATGCGCTCGGCGATCTGTTGGATGATCCAAAGGTCGGGCCTCGCATCGCCCGGTGGCAGCACGGCCTGACGGCCCATTTGCACGGTGCGGTCGGTGTTGCTGACGGTGCCCGTCTTCTCGGGCCAGGCGCTGGCGGGCAACACCACATCGGCCAGCCAGGCGGTTTCGGTCAAGAAGATGTCTTGCACGACCAAGTGCTGCAAACTAGCCAATGCGTGGCGTGCGTGGTTCAGGTCCGGGTCGCTCATGGCCGGGTTCTCGCCCATGATGTACATGCCACGCACCTTGTGCGGGTCGCTGTCAGGCGCCAGCGCCTTGTGCATGATTTCGACCACGGTGTAACCGGGCTGGTCGTCAAGCTTCGTGTCCCAGAACTTTTCAAACCAATCGTGCGCTGACTTGTCACTCACCCGCTGGTAGTTGGGGTACAT
>CAYRBW010000070.1:580-10159 GCA_964422575.1 uncultured Limnohabitans sp. | reverse complement strand
GCCAAGGGCTTCAACAGCGTGACTTGGGGTTTCCTGGTGATCGTGGCCTTTATGGTCATTTACTACGCCATGTTCGGTTTGTTCTCCGGCATTGCGCTGGGCGTGAACCTCTTGTTCCTGGTGGCCATTTTGTCCATGTTGCAAGCTACCTTGACCCTGCCAGGCATGGCCGCAATGGCACTCGCTTTAGGCATGGCGATCGACTCGAACGTGCTGATCAACGAGCGCGTGCGTGAAGAGCTGCGCAACGGCGTCAGTCCACAAGCGGCCATCCATGCGGGCTATGACCGCGCGTGGGCCACGATTTTGGACTCCAACATCACCACCTTGATTGCCGGCGTGGCCTTGCTGGCCTTTGGCTCTGGGCCGGTGCGCGGTTTTGCTGTGGTGCACACCATCGGCATTTTGACCAGCATGTTCTCGGCCGTGTTTTTCTCGCGCGGTTTGGTGAACCTTTGGTACGGCGGCAAGAAAAAACTCAAATCGGTGTCGATCGGCACGGTGTGGCGGCCTGAAGGCGGCTCTGCTGTGAAAACCGACTAAAAGGAACGGATCATGGAATTATTCAAAATCAGAAAAGACATCCCGTTCATGCGCCACGCGGTGGTGTTCAACGCGATTTCCTTCATCACTTTTGCGCTGGCGGTGTTTTTCTTGTTCACGCGGGGCTTGCATTTGTCGGTGGAGTTCACGGGTGGCACGTTGATGGAAGTCAGCTACAGTCAGCCTGCGGACCTGAGCAAGGTGCGTGGCACAGTGAGCACGCTCGGCTTCAGCGAGGTGCAAGTGCAGAACTTTGGCACGGCCCGCGATGTGATGATCCGTTTGCCTGCACAAAAAGGGGTGAGTTCGGCCCAACAAAGCGACAAGGTCCTGACGGCTCTTAAAGCCCAAAATCCCGATGTGACTTTGCGTCGCACTGAGTTTGTGGGCCCGCAAGTGGGTGACGAGTTGGCAGAAGACGGGCTGAAAGCACTGGGTTTTGTTGTGCTGGGCATCATGATTTACTTGGCGATCCGCTTCGAGTGGAAGTTTGCCGTCTCGGCCATCATTGCCAACTTGCACGACGTGGTCATCATCTTGGGCTTTTTCGCCGTCTTCCAGTGGGAGTTCTCGTTGGCGGTGTTGGCCGCGGTGCTGGCGGTGTTGGGTTATTCGGTGAACGAATCGGTGGTGATTTTTGACCGGATTCGCGAGAACTTCCGCCGTTACCGCAAGATGAACACGGTCGAGATCATCGACAACGCGATCACCTCCACCATCAGCCGCACCATCATCACCCACGGCTCGACCCAGATCATGGTGTTGTCGATGTTGCTGTTTGGTGGCGAGACGCTGCACTACTTTGCCATGGCGCTGACCATCGGCATTTGCTTTGGCATTTACTCGTCGGTGTTTGTGGCCGCCGCGATTGCCATGTGGCTGGGCATTCAACGCGAAGACCTGATCAAACCGATCAAGAAAGACAACGACCCGGGTGATGAAAACTCGGGCGCAGTGGTCTGACACTTCGCCAAGCACACCAGGGCACCTTTGGGTGCCTTTTGTTTTGGCGGCCTACGCAGTCCCAATCCGCTGAAACAATCCACCCGGCAAACGACCCACTTGCCCCATCAGTTCCAGTTCCATCAGTTGGGCTTGAAGTTGCGCGGTGGGCCAGCCGCAGCGTGCTTGCAGGGCGTCCAGACTCACCGGGTCGTGGCCCAAGGCACGCAGCAAGGCGTCTTCGGGGATGCCGCTGCTGATCGTGTCATCGTCGGTGGTTGTTGTTGTGTTTGTTGCCTCTAACGCCGACGTGCCTTGTCTTTGCAGGTCGGGCAATTTCAATTCTTCCAGCACGTCTTGGGCTGATTCGACCAGCTTGGCCCCTTGTTTGATCAGCGCATGACAGCCTTTGGATTGGGCTGAATGGATTGAGCCAGGAATGGCCATGACGTCACGGCCTTGTTCCAGCGCTTGTTTGGCGGTGATGAGCGAGCCTGACTGCAAGGTGGCTTCAACCACCAGCGTGGCCTGTGACAAACCAGAAATCAGTCGGTTGCGGCGCGGAAAGTTGGGTGCCAGTGGTGGCGTGCCCAGTGGGTATTCGCTGAGGATCAGCCCCCGCTGGGTGATTTGATGCGCAAGGTCCCGGTGTGTCTTGGGGTAGACCCGGTCGAGCCCTGTGCCCACCACCGCGATGGTGGCCAAGCTGCCTGCCGCTGCACCGAGCAATGCGCCTTCGTGCGCCGCACCGTCGACGCCCAGCGCCAGCCCTGACGCGATGGTCAAGCCGCTCGCGGCCAGGCTGCGCGCAAATTCTCGGGCGTTGGCCGTCCCTTGGGGCGTGGGGTTGCGGCTGCCGACCATCGCCAGCGCGTGCTCGGTCTTGAGCTGTTGCAGGTGTGCTGTCTGACCCAGTGCATACAGCATGAGCGGTGGATCGGGGATGTCGAGCAAGGAGGCGGGGTAGTCGGCATCGCCCAACGTGATCACCGCACGGGTGACCCCTGTTGCCGTGTCGGTTTGCAACCATTGCCAGGTGTCTTCGCTGAGGCTGACCCAGCCGTCTGGTGTTTGCGCCAATGCCAGGGCTTGTTGCGCTGAAACAATTTGGCGCAAGGCGGATTCGGTTTGTTCAAAGATCGCGTGGGGTTGGCCGAATGCGGCCAGCAAGCGTCTGGCGGTTTCGGGCCCCACCCCGGGCGTGAACATCAGCCGCAACCACGATGCCAGTTCGTGTGATGTCTTGACCATCTTTGCCTCATTGCGCAGCCTGTAGGCTGCTTGTGGGGGCATTGTGGGTCAAAGTGGCCTGATTGCCTAGGTCAAGGGCGTGTTCGCCGATGGGCCAACCAACCAAACAATACATGGTTGGCAAAGGCCACTGTCCAGCAGATGAAGCCTGTCCAGAGGGTGTGGCTGGGGTAATGCGCGCCCCGCACGGTTTGGGTCAGGCCCAAAACCAAACCAACAAGCACCACGCTGATCAGGAGTTGTCGTCCGATGGTGCGCTGGGCCGCCTGATCTGAACCCAAGCAAGGCAAGGCCAAAGCCAGAAATGCAAAAGCCGATGAGACATGACCACCAGGGAAACAGTGACCCGAACCCCCATCCGACATGCCCCATTGCCAGTGCGAGATATAGGCCGCTATGCCGCCGAAGTCTTGCAACTCCCAGGGGCAACTGGTCAAACTGAAGCGTTTGAGCGTGCTGATGGTGATCAGGCTCAGGGTGATGCCGACCATGATTTCAACTCTTTGCAACCGGGTCCATTGGCGAAAAACCCCCTTGGGCCACCAGACCATGACGAGCAGTCCGAGGTAAACCACGATGGCCAGCTGCTTGGCGCGGGTGTGCAGCACAGTCTCCAGCCACCAGTTGTCGCGCAAGGCGAAGACGCCGTTCTTGGTCACCGCGTGCATCACCGATGTGTCGAACCCCGAAAAGTCCCATCCCAACAGGCAGAGCAAGGCGACCCAGGTGAACAAGCCCAGTCGGCGTGTGGGAGAGAAGTCGCCAAACGTGGCGTAAGCAGGTGCTGTGGGCATGTGGCAAAAGGGCAAATTGGCCACCCTGATGGGTGTTGGTTTGTTCGTCACGGGCAAGGCGGTGCCCAGAATGTAAGGGGGTTTTGGGCAAGGAATGTGTGACAGGCTTTTTTTGATGGTGTTTTTACCAGGTGTTTCATCTCTGACTCAGAAGCGATGTCTAGAATCGTGCCCATTTGCACCCTCTGACATCCTTTTCATGAAGCTTCTTTCTGCCCGTTCTGCTTGGCACCCCACATCTTTGCTGATGGTCTTGACCGTTTGGCTGGCCACCGTGGGCAATGCCCCTTTCTGGATGGCCATCTGGAAATTGCCTGAAACGCAGGGATTTCGTGCGCTGACCACCATGGCCAGCTTGTGGCTGATTTTGCTGTGCTTGCTGGGCTGGTTTGTGTGTTTGTGGGTCTGGCCTCGTTGGCTCAAACCCGCTGCCGTGGTGATGTTGATGACGGTAACGTCCAGCAGTTATTTCATGTTGACCTATGGGGTGGTCATTGACCCCAGCATGTTGGCCAACGTGGTGCAAACGGATGCGCGCGAGGTGCGCGATTTGCTGACGTGGTCTATGGTGGGCGCTTTGCTCTTGGGGGTGGTGCTTCCGTCCGCCTGGTTGTGGCGTCAATCGGTTCGCGCCATCAGGGCAAAGCCACTCATCGTGCGCCAGCTGGGGGTGTCTTTGGGCTGTTTGCTGCTGGCCTTGGGTTTGTTCTGGATGTCGTTCCAGGACATCGCTTCCTTGACCCGTACCCACAAGCATTTGCGGTACATGGTCAACCCCTTCAACAGTGTGTATGCCGTGACTCGTTTGTTTGTGGGGCAGGCCACTCTGGCCACCAAGCCCCTGCAACCGATTGGCGAAGACGCCAAGGCGATGGCCTCTGCCCTCACCGAAGCCAATGCGCCTTTGGTGGTGTTTGTTTTGGGTGAGACGGCCAGGGCTGCCAATTTTGGTTTGAGTGGTTATGTCCGTGACACCACGCCGCAGCTGCGTCAATTGCAAGCGCAGGGGGACCTCGTGTATTTCTCGGACGTGAAGTCCTGCGGCACCAGCACACAGGCTTCGGTGCCCTGTATGTTTTCCCACTTGGGCAAAGCGGCTTATGAGGGCAATCAGCAGCGTTTTGAGTCTTTGCTGGATGTGCTACAGCGTGCAGGTTTGGCCGTGCTCTGGTTGGACAACCAGTCCGGCTGCAAAGGCGTGTGTGAACGGGTGCCCAACGTCTTGACCACGGCACTCAACATACCCGAGTATTGCAAAGAGGGTGAATGCCTGGACGAGGTGATGTTGCACGAATTGCCCAAGCAATTGGCTGCGCTGGACCCGGTCAAACGCGCCAAAGGCACCGTGGTGGTGATGCACCAGATGGGCAGCCATGGCCCAGCTTATTACAAGCGCTCGACGGCCGCCCTCAAAAAGTTCTTGCCCGAATGCAGCAGCCACGCCTTGCAAAATTGCCCTCCCGAGCAGATCGTCAATGCCTACGACAACTCGATCCTCTATGCCGACCATGTCATAGCCAAGACGGTGCATTGGCTTCAAACCCAATCACGCCCTACAGCACTGATGTATGTGTCGGACCATGGCGAGTCCTTGGGTGAAAAAGGCCTTTATTTACATGGCATGCCTTACAGCATCGCCCCCAAAGAGCAAATTCATGTCCCTATGGTGGTGTGGCTGTCCAAGCCCATGCAGCGTCAGCGAGGTTGGAGCATGTCTTGTTTGCAAGACCAAAGCGACAAGGCCTTGTCGCATGACAATTTGTTTCACTCGGTGTTGGGTCTGACCCAGGTCAGCACGAGCCTGCTCAAGCCGGAGCTGGACATCTTTTCGGCTTGTTCGCCCGCCCGCTGAACCGAACGCGGCCATGAAGAGGGCCGACTTTGGCAGCCGCTTTGGAAATTGGGGACAATACAGCCTTGATTTCCTCTCTGTTTTGACCCTCCATGGCCTTGCTCCCCATTCTTTGCTACCCCGACCAACGCCTGCACAAGGTGGCCAAGCCCGTGCAGGCGGTGGATGACCGCATTCGCGCCTTGATCGACGACATGCTGGACACCATGTACGACGCCAGCGGCATTGGTTTGGCCGCCACACAGATTGATGTGCACGAGCGCCTGGTGGTGATTGACGTCTCTGAAAAGCGTAACCAGCCTTTGGTGCTGATCAACCCCGAGATCACCTGGATGAGCGATGAGCGGGTCAAAGGCGAAGAGGGCTGCTTGTCGGTCCCCGGTATTTACGATGGTGTGGAGCGCGCGACAGCCGTCAAGGTCACGGCTTTAGACCGCCACGGCAAGGCCCAGCACATCGAGGCCGAAGGCATGCTGGCCATTTGCATCCAACACGAGTTAGACCACCTGAAGGGCAAGGTGTTCGTTGAATACCTGTCACCGTTCAAACAAGGCCGCATCAAGACCAAACTGGTCAAAGCCCAAAAAGCCGAGCGCTGAGCCGGATGCGTTTGATTTTTGCGGGGACACCCGAATTCGCCCAAGTGGCCATGGTCGCCTTGCACGCAGCAGGCCACGAGGTGGTGTTGGTGCTGACCCAGCCCGACCGTCCTGCTGGTCGCGGCATGAAGCTGCAGCCTTCGCCTGTCAAGCAATGGGCTTTGGACCACGCCGTGCCAGTGGCTCAGCCACGCAGCCTGCGCCTTGACGGCAAATACCCCGAAGATGCGGTTGCGGCCCGTGAGGCCTTGCTGGCCGCACAGGTCGACGCCATGATCGTGGCCGCTTATGGCCTGATCCTGCCGCAGTGGGTGTTGGACTTGCCACCCAAGGGGTGCCTGAACATCCATGCGTCCCTCTTGCCGCGTTGGCGTGGCGCCGCGCCTATTCACCGCGCCATCGAGGCCGGAGACACCGAAACCGGCATCACGATCATGCAGATGGACGCGGGCCTGGACACGGGTGACATGCTGCTGGTGCGCGCTGAGGCCATCTTCCCCACCGACACCACCGCCGTGTTGCACGACCGCTTGGCTGCGCTGGGCGGCGAGGCCATTGTGCAGGCGCTGGCATCGCTCGACGCCTTGCCGCACCAACCACAAGCTGCCGAAGGCGTGAACTACGCCCACAAGATCGAAAAAGCCGAAGCCGCGCTCGACTGGGCTTTGCCAGCCGACGTGTTGGCACGTCGCATTCGCGCCTTTGACCCCTTCCCCGGCATGACCGTGCCTTTGACCACAGCGGGCGGTAGCGAAACCCTCAAGCTCTGGCAAGCCGTGGCCGAGCCTTTGCTGGCGGTGGCCGAGCCCGGCACCGTGGTGCAGGCCGATGCGCAAGGCGTGCGCGTGGCCTGTGGGCAGGGGCAGCTGTGCCTCACGCAATTGCAACGCCCCGGTGGCAAGCGCTTGAGTGCGGCGGACTTTTTGCGTGGCTGCCCCTTGCAGGCAGGCCAGCGCTTGGTGGGCGGCTGATGTTTTTCCTCTCGCGCCTGTACCGCCACCCCAGCTTTGTGGTCGGCATGCGCGAGGTGTCGCCGCAATCGCCGGGCATTGCGGCCTGGGGCCTGATGACTGGCGTGGCCATGGTCAAGTCGGGCATGAGCCTGTTCGAAGCCAGCGCCATGACGCTGCTGGTGTTTGCAGGCAGTTCGCAACTGGCGGCCATTCCGCTCATCGTGGCGGGTGCGCCCGCTTGGGTGATTCTGGCCACCGGCTTTTGCGTGAACCTGCGTTTTGTGGTGTTCAGCCTGCACCTGCGCCCGTTTTTGATCCATTTGCCGCGCTGGCAGCGCATGTTCCATGCTTACTTGACGGCCGACATCAGCTATGTGCTGTTCACCCGCAAATACGCGCACCCCGCCGAGACCGTCGAGGGCCGACTGGCGCAAGAGGCTTACCTTGCGGGCAACGATTTCCTCAACTGGCTGTCGTGGATCGTGGCGAGTTTTGTCGGCATCGCGCTGGCCAACTTGATTCCGCCCAGCTGGGGTTTGGGCTTTGCGGGCATTTTGTGTCTGTTGGGCATCCAGTGCTCGCTGGCCAGTTCGCGCATGCGCATGCTGTCGGCGGCAGTGGCTGGCGCTGCGGCGGTGGTGGCCTACAGCCTGCCGCTCAAACTCAACATCGTGGTGGCGATTGCCGTGGCGGTGATCCTGTGCTTGACGGTTGAAAAACTGCGTCCCGCCCCTGGAGTGACCGCATGAACGGGACTGACTTCTGGGCTTTGGCGGTCATCGTCGGGCTGGCGCTGGTCACGGTGCTCACGCGCAGCTTCTTTTTCATCTCGAGCAAAAACTGGCAGCTACCCCACTGGGCACAGCGCGGCTTGCAGTACGCGCCGATTGCCGCGCTGTCGGCGGTGGTTGTCCCCGAAATCATCACGGTGCAAGGCGTGCTGATTAACACTTGGCAAGATGCCCGCATTTTTTCGGCGGTGGTGGGGACTGTGGTCTATTTCTGGCGTCGAGATGTGCTGCTGACCATTCTGGCGGGCATGGCGGTGTATTTGCCGCTGCATCTGGGGCTGGGCTGGTGACGGTCTGTGGGGCATGCTTCGGGCGTTGTTCGGGTTTCGTACCAGCCACGCCGTCAGTCCTTGTCAGTGCAGGCTTTTAAAATCGCAGGCAGTCATTTTCTCAAGCGAGTCCTTTACATGAACGTCATCCGTTTTTCTGACCTGTGCACCCAAGGTAAAGCCCAAAACCAGCGCGTGTTCATTCGCGCTGACCTGAACGTGCCCCAAGCCGATGACTGCAGCATCACCGAAGACACCCGCGTGCGCGCCAGTGTGCCCTGCATCCAGATGGCGCTGGCCGCCGGTGCCGCCGTCATGGTGACCAGCCATTTGGGCCGCCCGACCGAAGGCGAGTTCAAGCCCGAAGACTCGCTGGCCCCGGTGGCCAAGCGCCTGGGCGAGTTGCTGGGCCGCGAGGTCAAGCTGCTGGCCAACTGGGTGGATGGCGTGCAAGTCGCCCCCGGTGAGGTGGTGATGCTGGAGAACTGCCGCGTCAACAAGGGTGAAAAGAAAAACAACGAAGACTTGGCGAAGAAGATGGCGGCGCTTTGCGACATCTTTGTGCACGACGCCTTTGGCACCGCCCACCGCGCCGAGGCTTCCACCTATGGCATCGCCCAGTTCGCACCCATCGCCTGTGCAGGCCCTTTGCTGGCGGCCGAGATCGACGCGATCAGCCAGGCCTTGGCCAAGCCGAAGCGCCCGCTGGCCGCCATCGTGGCGGGCTCCAAAGTGTCCACCAAGTTGACCATCTTGAAGAGTCTGTCGCAAAACGTCGACCAGCTGATAGTGGGCGGCGGCATTGCCAACACCTTCATGCTGGCTGCGGGCTTGAAGATTGGCAAAAGCTTGGCCGAGGTCGATTTGGTGGGTGAAGCCCAAGCCGTGATCGAGGTCATGAAGGCGCGTGGCGAAAAACTGGGCGACGCCAGCATCGCGGTGCCGATACCGACCGATGTGGTGACCGCCAAAACCTTTGCCGCCGATGCGGTGGCCACCGTGAAAAAAGCCACCGAGGTGGCCGATGACGACATGATCCTGGACATCGGCCCCGAGACCGCAGCCAAATGGGCGGCCCAGCTCAAGCAAGCGGGCACCATTGTCTGGAACGGCCCGGTGGGCGTG
This sequence comes from uncultured Limnohabitans sp., assembly GCA_964422575.1. Lineage (GTDB taxonomy): Bacteria > Pseudomonadota > Gammaproteobacteria > Burkholderiales > Burkholderiaceae_C > Limnohabitans_A. Next base: position 1,040 of record CAYRBW010000070.1, on the reverse strand, counting down.
TTCGAGTTCGACCAGTTTGCCAACGGCACCAAGGTGATCGCTCAGGCGATTGCCGAGTCCAGCGCTTTCAGCATCGCCGGTGGTGGCGACACGCTGGCCGCGATTGCCAAATATGGCATCGAAAAGCAGGTGGGCTATATCTCGACGGGTGGCGGTGCGTTTCTTGAAATCCTGGAAGGCAAGACCTTGCCTGCGTTCGAAATCCTGACTCAGCGCGCCGCTGGTTGAGCGCATTTCCCCTCCCTGTGTGAGCGAGCCCCTGCTGGCGAATATGTGTCCACTCACAACCGCCATTCGGTCGCAGGGGCGGCCCACAAAGAGAGGCGTCCCCTACCAAGAGGGCGGCTTTCACAAAGCATGCGGCTTCCAACAAGGCGGATGTCCCATAAAAAACCCCGCATCGCGGGGTTTTTTATGGTTTGAGCCGAAGCCCTGATCAGACCTGAGCAGCCGGTGGCAG
>CAYRBW010000070.1:0-570 GCA_964422575.1 uncultured Limnohabitans sp. | reverse complement strand
CTGGTCATGTTGCCCTTGAAATCGGTCCAGCACTCACGAGTGAAGTCGTACATCTTGCAGCTCTTGGCGGTTTCGAAATACCACTTCCACGAGAAGGCCTGAACGATGATGCGACCGGGCAACATCTCTTCGAGTTTGGACTGTGCTTGCTTTAGCCGGTACAGCGGGATGCTCATGTCCACATGGTGGGCGGTGTGCTCCATGATGTGATGCATCAGCGTGCCAATGTTGAACGGGAAGGTCAGGTGCACGGTGGTTGACACGAAAGGAGCTGCTTTTGTCCAGGCGGCTTTGTTGTCGTGCCAGGACACCTTGACGTGGGTGTGGTGCACATAAACCACGAAACCGATCATGCTGTTCCAGAAGAAGAAGGGCACGGCAAAACCGAGCAACAGCGACAACCAGACCGACTGACCGGTGTACACGGCGGCAGCGGCGATGGTGGCTATCCAGAATGCGCCAAACAGGGTGACCAGCAGACTGTCTTTGAAGAAAATCGGGCGACGTGTGGGCATGTGGGTTTTGTTGGGGAAGAACTCGCGCTTCCACCAGATCTCGATCATGTAATAC
>CAYRBW010000069.1:5418-10308 GCA_964422575.1 uncultured Limnohabitans sp. | reverse complement strand
CCATTTTGGCTCAGCAACAAGCCACTAAATAAACCATTGAAGGAAAGCCAACATGACGGAAGCTAAAACATCCCTCAAGCGCACCTTGATTGGCAAGGTGGTCAGCGACAAGCGCGCCAAAACCGTGACCGTGTTGGTCGAGCGTCGTGTCAAACACGCGCTCTACGGCAAGATCGTGGCCAAGTCGAGCAAATACCACGCGCACGACGAAACAGGTGAGTACCACCTGGGCGATACCATCGAAATCACGGAAAGCCGTCCGATTTCGAAGACCAAAAACTGGGTCGCTACGCGCCTGGTTCAGAAAGCTGCAGCCGTCTAAGCCCAAAAGCCTGATTTCTGCACACTTTCAAAAAACGACCCACAATGGTGGGTCGTTTTTTTTTACCCTGGCGTTATTGCCATCAACACAAATGGAGCACAACATGATCAAAGTCGGTTACACACTGCCCGCAGCCACCCTGATGGAATTCGTTGAAGTCGAAGGCAATGGCTGCAGCATTGGCCCCAACCCCGTAGACGTCGCCAAAGCCACGGCTGGAAAAACGATCGCCTTGTTTGCATTGCCCGGGGCATTCACACCCACCTGCTCAGCCAAACACGTGCCTGGCTATGTCGAGAATTTTGATGCCTTTAAAGCCGCAGGCGTTGACGAAATCTGGTGCGTGAGCGTCAACGATGCCTTCGTTATGGGCGCTTGGGCGCGCGATCAAAAAACCGGCACCAAGGTGCGCATGCTGGGTGACGGGAGTGCTGATTTCAGCAAAGCCACCGGTTTGACACTGGACTTGACCACCCGCGGCATGGGTGTGCGCAGCAACCGTTATTCGATGTTGGTCAAGGACGGCAAAGTGGCGACTCTGAACATAGAAGGCCCCGGCAAATTCGAAGTCAGCGATGCAGCCACATTGCTGGCGCAAGCCAAAGGCTGAGACTTCAAAGCTCAAGCAAAAAGGGACCGTTCGTCCCTTTTTTGTGTGACATCGAAGGGCTTAGTCGATATCGACTTTGAGGTAGTGCGCACCAGGAATGGGGTTGTGGTAATAAGGTGGAATCTCCTCAAAACCCAAGTCTTCGTACAAAGCCCGAGCAGATTCCATGTCGTCCAGGGTGTCGAGTAGGACGCAGCTGTAGCCTGCTTGGCGTGCTGCATCGAGAATAGCCTCGGTCAACTGTCGGCCTAAACCCAGACCACGAAACGCAGGACGAACATAGAGACGTTTCATTTCGGACGCATTGGTGTAATCAGAAGCATCCAGTGGTCGTAAGGCACAGCAGCCAGCCACAGAACCCTCCACGCAAGCCAACAGCAAGGCGCCACGCGGTTCTGCGTAATCGCCTGGCAGGCCCGTCAACTCATCTGCAAAGCCTTGAAAACACAGATCAATTTGGAGGCTGGCCGCGTATTCCTGAAAGATGGCGCGGGTCGCTGACCAGTCTTCATCGTTGACGGGAGGTCGAAGTTGAACAGAGGGCGAGTGCAAGGGAAAAGTCAAAGTACAGAAACGAAATAACAGTGTAGCGGCTGTTTAGACCCGCAATCGGACTGCTCAGCTCAGTTCCCCAAGGACACCAGAGCCGCCACGGCCAAGGCCGACAGGATCAACACGAGCAAAGCCCAGCTACGGCTCTTGAGGTCATCACGTGAAGCGTGGGTGAAGGTGGACAGCACTTTGTCACCGTGCCACATGGCAGGGACCAGCGACTCAAGTTTGTGCCAACGGTACCAAGCTATGGCCAGCAAATGAATGCTCACCAAGATCAGCAAGATGAGTTTGCCCCAGCCTTTGTGCCAACTGGTCGCCAGACTGACCACCGCGCTTGAGACAAGCGATGACAAAGGACCCATGTTAGCAATCTCATCGTCACTGAACAGGCCCGTGCTGACTTGAAGGCCCAAGAAAAAGAGCAAAGCAAGAACTGACCAAGAGCCCATTGGGTTGTGGCCTGCGCGATGGGCGGGATCAGCATGACCAGCGAGATAAGCAAGAACCTTGGTGGGGTGGAGTGGCAGTTGTCCCCAACGTGACCAATGGCCTCCAACGAAACCCCAAATCAGGCGAAACAGCCAAAGTGTCAACACGGCGTATCCGAAACGGAAATGCCAGACCATGGCATCGCCCCCGACATTTCCGGTGATGACCAGGCCGATCACACATGCAGCCAGAAACCAGTGAAACAAACGGGTGGGTAAATCCCAGATGCGAACAGTGAACATAAGCACTTTCATGGATGCGGGGAAAAGGAAATTATGCGAGACTAAAACAGTGTAAAAGGATATAACTCTTTTACCGATGTTTCAAAAGATTGGAGTTCACATGAAAAAGATTTTGAGCGTGCTTTGCGCCGCTATGGCCTTCACTCTGTCTGTGCCAGCACAGGCTCAGTTTGCCAAACCTGAAGATGCCGTGAAATACCGCAAGGCCAGCTTCACGGTGATGGCAGCTCATTTTGGTCGCTTGGGAGCCATGGCCAATGGCCGCGCACCGTACGACGCCAAATTGGCCGCTGAGAACGCTGAAGTGGTCGCGACCCTTGCCAAGTTGCCGTGGGCTGCATTTGGAGAGGGTACTGACAAAGGCGAAACACGTGCCAAGCCTGAAATCTGGAAAGAGTCTGCGAAGTACAAAGAAGCCTCTGACAAGATGCAGGCCGAAATCGCCAAGCTCAACACAGCCGCAAAAGCTGGCAATTTAGATGCCCTGAAAACTGCATTCGGACCAGCGGCTGCAAGCTGCAAAGCCTGCCACGACGCTTTCCGCAAGGACTGATCCCCTACCGTCCTGAGCAGAGTGTCTGCTCAGGATTCGGCCAGCAGTTTCTCGATCAGTTGGCGCAGCTCGGCAAAGTTCGGGGTGCCCACGTAGCGCTTGACGATCTCGCCCCGCTTGTTGATCAAGAATGTGGTGGGTGTGAGCTTCACATCGCCCCAAGCGCGCGCCACCGCACCGGTGTTGTCAATCGCCACTTTGAAGGGCAGTTGGCGCGTTTGTGCAAAGTTGACCACGTAACTGGGTGGGTCGTAACTCATCGCCACGGCCAAAGTTTCGTAGCCTTTGTCTTTGTATTTCATGTACGTGGCGACCAACTCGGGCATTTCAGCCACACAAGTCGTGCAACTGGTGGCCCAAAAATTCACCAAAACCACTTTCCCTTGCAATTGCTTGGCGCTCAAGGTGGAGCCATCCAGCAAAACAAAAGAAGATTCGGGTGCGCGCTCGCCAGAGCAACCCGCCAAGGCCCACACCAAAGCGATGGCGCAGACCCCGCGCCATGCCAACCTGGCAAAAGACAGAACATCCCTGGGTGTTTTCAAATGCATCTTCATCGCTGAAAGTTTAATGCGTTCGCAATCACCGCAGGTGCAAAGGCGTTAGCGCTAGCAGGCGTCATTTCAGACTCAGCAACAATTGCAGTAGGCCCTGGGGGTCGCTGACCATGGGGTCATGGCCTGTTTTCATCTCGATGACCTGCGAACCCGGTAGCCAAGCCCCATCCCAGAATTTGGGGTCCATCATGCGCAAGCGGCTGATGTCGATGGTGCCCAGCGGTGGCTCGGTGCAATTGATGAAAGTGCGCGGCACGCTGGCCACCCGTTGCGGGTCAAAGTCGAGCACTTGGGTGTAGGGGCCACCGGGGTGCGGCGTCTGACGGCGAGCCACCCAGGCCTGGTCGGTATCACTCAAGCCGAAAACCGAGGGGTCTGGTGCAGGAAACGCATTCAAGGGATTGGCTTGGGCCGCCGCGATGCGCGCATTGCGCGTGGCACTGGCGTGGGTGCTGCTCCAGCTTTCGCCGGGTTTGGGCAGGACGGCATCCAGATAGACCAGATGGCGCAAGCGCGTGGGCCGGCGGTCGGCGACGGCGGTGCCCAGCATGCCAGCATAAGAGTGCGCCACCAAGATCACGTCTTCCAATTCCTCCGCATCCATGGCGGCCATGACATCTTGAACATGCGTTTCCAGATCAATGGCTGCGTTGAGCAAATGGGCACGCTCGCCCACGCCAGTGAGCGTGACCGCATGGGCACGGTGACCTGCCTGGATCAGCCCCGGCAAAACACGTTGCCAGCACCAGGCCCCATGCCATGCACCATGCACCAACAAATAGTTCGCCATCAAATCACCCTTTTGCCGCGCAAGGGGCCTTGTTGTTCGGCGGTCCAGCCCAGCACCTCTGCCAAGACTTCGGCGGTGTGCTCACCCAGCATGGGCGGTGGTAAATCTTGACGCACCGGGGTGCGGCTCATTTTGATCGGGCTGGACACCAACTTGAGATCCGGCTGGATCGGGTGTTCCCAGGTGCTGACCATGCCGCGCTCTTGGACCTGCGGATCCACAAAGACCTCGCCCAATGTGTTGATCGCACCACAAGGCACTTTGGCTGCCTCCAAGGCACCCAGCCAGTCGGCCTTGGTGCGCGTTTTTAAGATGTTTTCGAGCAAGGGCACCAGTTCAGCGCGGTGGCGCACACGGTCCGCATTCAAGGCATAGAGCGGGTCTTTGGCCAGCTCAGGGTGGCCTGCAACGGCGCAAAACTTGGCAAATTGTCCATCGTTGCCCACCGCCAAAATCAGGTGATCACGCGAGCCCGGTGCTGCGCCAAGGGGGGCCATGACCTCAAACACCTGGTAGGGCACGATGTTCTGGTGGGCATTGCCCGCTCGGCCGGGAACTTTGCCGCTCACCAGGTAGTTGGAGCCCAGATTGGCCAGCATGGCCACCTGGGTGTCCAGCAAAGCCATGTCCACTTGTTGGCCTTCGCCCGTGCGTTCGGCATGGCGCAGTGCGGCCAAAATGGCCACGGTGGCGTACATGCCGGTGAACAAATCGGCCACGGCCACGCCCACTTTTTGGGGGCCGCCGCCCAAATCATCGCGTTCGCCAGTCA
>CAYRBW010000069.1:0-5408 GCA_964422575.1 uncultured Limnohabitans sp. | reverse complement strand
CATCAGGCCACCGATGCCTTGCACCGCATAGTCGTACCCTGCACGTTCGCGGTAAGGGCCAGTTTGGCCAAAACCCGTCACGCTGCAATAGACCAGCTGGGGGTTGATGGCGCTCAGGCTGGCGTAATCTAGGCCGTAGCGGGCCATGTCACCCACTTTGAAGTTTTCCACGAACACCTGGCAATGCTTGACCAGTTCGCGGATCAGCGCTTGACCTTCCGGTTGGGCAATGTCGCAGGTCACAGAGCGCTTGTTGCGGTTGGCACCCAAGTAATAAGCGGCTTCGGCGGTGTCTTGCCCTTGAGCGTCTTTCAAAAAGGGTGGTCCCCAGGTCCGCGTGTCGTCGCCCGTGCCGGGGCGCTCGATCTTGATGACATCGGCCCCCAAGTCGGCCAAAGTCTGGGTACACCAAGGGCCCGCCAAAACGCGGGAGAGGTCGAGAACGCGGATGCCGCCAAGTGAATTCATGCCTTCATTGTCGCCAAAACCAGAAGCCGCCGCTGATCAGGATAATCACCTCATGCGAATCCCTTATTCGGCCCTCATGGCCAGCCTGACTTTTGCCCTGACCTTGAGTGCGTGCAGCCCCAGCCAGAACTGGCGTGAAGTCGCGCTGGAAGGCACCACCCTCAAAGTCCAATTGCCTTGCAAGCCCGATCGCACCACGCGTGCGGTCCCGCTGGGTGGCGTGTTTGTGGCCCTGCAGGTCGTGGGTTGTGAAAGCGGCAGCGCCATTGTGGTGGTGATGACGGCCTCCTTGACAGTCGGGGCCGATGTCCATGCCGCGTTGGCGGGTTGGCAAAAAGCCACCCTGGCCAACGCCCGAGTGCCCCAGCCATTGGCCACCGAACAGCAGCAAAGCTGGCATCCCCCGAAGTACTTGCCTTTGTCTGCGTCCAAGAGGATCCAGGCCAAGGGACTGCGACCTGATGGCGAGGCGGTCATGATAGAGGCCGTTTGGGGCGCTGTCGCAGAGGGTGATCACGTGAGGCTTGTCCACGCTGTGGTCTATGACCGGCAAATACTGCCAGAGATGGTCAACACCTTGTTTGAAGGTCTCAAGCCATGACCGCCGCGACCCCAGCCCAGCCTGAACATCTGCCGCGCCGATTGGCCGTGGTGGTCTTTTTGGCTTTTGCGCTGGCCTATTTTTTCTCGGCCTTGGTGCGGGCGATCACCGCCACCTTGTCGCCCACACTCACCAGCGAGTTTTCACTGAGTGCGCAAGACCTGGGCTTGTTGGCAGGTGGGTATTTTTTGGGGTTTTCGCTCACGCAGCTGCCCTTGGGTCGTTTGCTGGACAAGCACGGCCCCAAAAGGGTGGTCCTGGCCTTTTTGACGTTTGCCGTGTTGGGTTGTTTGGCGTTTTCTTGGGCTGACAGCTTTCATGGCTTGCTCGCTGCCCGGGTGTTGTGTGGCATGGGGGTCAGTGCTTGCCTGATGGCACCATTGACGGGGTATCGGCGCTGGTTTGACACCAATACCCAGTTGCGCACCAACTCCTGGATGCTGATGACCGGCTCTTTGGGCATGCTGGCCGCCACCTTGCCGGTGCAATGGCTCATGCCCATTTGGGGCTGGCGCGCCTTGTTCCTCATGTTGGGTGCGATGATTGCGCTGGCCATGGTGTTGATTGCACTGGTGGTGCCGCATTGGCAAAAAGCCGCGACCGCGACCACGGCAGGTGCAGCACAAACACCGCCAAGCGATGACGACGGCAGCTACCGTGAGATCTGGCGCAGCCGGTATTTTTGGCGAATGACACCCATTGGGTTTTTCAGCTACGGTGGCATGGTTGCCATACAAACCTTGTGGGCGGGTCCTTGGATGACGCAGGTGGCCGGTTGGACGGCTGCCGAGGCGGCCACGGGCTTGTTTTTCATCAACCTCAGCATGTTGGTGGCCTTTTGGGTGTGGGGCTTGGTGACCCCGTGCTTGGTGCACAGAGGCATTCCTGTGGAGCGATTGATCGCCTGGGGTTTGCCGTTGACATTTGTGGCCCTGGCGGTGCTGATCGGGCTGGGTGACAGCATTCAGGGTGCCGCTGCTGCGGCCCTGGCGGTGTATTGCGTGACCAGCACTTTTGTGGCTTTGGCTCAGCCTGTTGTGGGCATGGCCTTTCCCGCCCATTTGGCTGGACGCGCCTTGTCGGCTTACAACCTGGTTATTTTTGCAGGCATCTTCGTGGTGCAATGGGGCATTGGGCTGGCGGTGGATGCCGGGCGCAACTTCGGCTTGACCTCTGTCATGGCGTATCAGGTAGCTCTGGCGGGTTTTGCCATTTGTTCATGTTTGTCGTGGGTGTATTTCTTGATGAACAAGCCGGATCAGACCCGATAATGAGGCCATCATGATTGGTATCCTCATCATCGCCCACGCGCCTTTGGCCAATGCCCTGCGCGAATGTGCTCTGCACGTTTTTCCAGACTGCGCCTCGGGCGTATTGGCACTGGACGTGCTGCCCAATGCGTCCCCCGAGGACAGTTTGGCCAAAGCACGAGAAGTCATGGAGGCCTTAGGCACCGACGAAGTCTTGTTGCTCAGTGACGTGTTTGGCGCCACACCTTGCAACGTGGCCCAGCAGCTCAATGACGGGTTGCACACTCGCTTGGTTGCTGGCACCAATTTGCCCATGTTGCTGCGCAGCGTGTGCTATCGACATGAAAGTCTGGAGGCGCTGGCAGCCCGTGCACAGGCGGGTGGTACCCAAGGCGTGATGCCCGTGGGCAGCACCGCTCCACAAAATCAAAAAGGTAAGAGACATGCCCCAAACCACCACGACCATTAGCAATAAGCTGGGGCTGCACGCGCGCGCCTCGGCCAAGCTCACCAAACTGGCCGGCAGTTTCCCCTGCGAAGTCTGGCTCAGCAAGGGTGAGCGGCGCATCAACGCCAAAAGCATCATGGGCGTGATGATGTTGGCAGCGGGTTTGGGCAGCGTCGTCGTGCTCGAAACCATCGGCGAGCGCGAAGATGAGGCCATGTCGGCTTTGCTGGCGCTGATCGACGACAAGTTCGGCGAAGGCGAATAAGCCATGGCGTTCAGTATCCATGGTCTGGTGGTGGCCCGAGGCATTGCCATTGGCCGTGCTGTGCTGGTGGCTTCCAGCCGGGTCGATGTCGCGCACTATTTCATTGGGCCAGACGACGTCACTTCTGAAATCGAGCGCTTGCGTGTCGCTCGCGATGCGGTGGTCGACGAGTTGCAGCGGCTGCAAAAAGACATGCCCAAAGACGCTCCGCACGAGCTGGTCGCTTTGCTGGACGTGCACCTGATGCTGCTGCTGGACGAAGAGCTCACGGCCGGGGTGGTCCAGTGGATCAAGGATCGCCTCTACAACGCCGAATGGGCCCTGACCAGTCAGCTCGAAATCATCGGTCGTCAGTTCGACGAGATGGATGACCCCTACCTGCGAGAGCGCAAAGCCGACGTGGAGCAGGTGGCTGAACGCGTCTTGCACAGCCTCAAAGGCACTGGTTCTCTAGTGGCTCAGGCGCGCCGTCCTGCACGCCCCCAACAAGAGTTGCAATTAGGCGACACCATGGACGTGCCACTTGTGTTGGTCGCACACGATTTGTCGCCCGCCGACATGCTGCAGTTCAAGCAAAGCATTTTTGCGGGCTTTGTCACCGATGTGGGGGGCAAGACATCGCACACCGCCATCGTGGCCCGCAGCCTGGACATCCCGGCGGTGGTGGGTGTGCGCACCGCCAGCCAGTTGGTCAAGCAAGACGATTGGGTGATCATCGACGGCGATGCCGGTGTGGTCATCGTGGACCCCTCGCCCATCATCTTGGCCGACTATGGCTTCAAGCAGCGTCAAGGCGATCTGGAGCGCGAGCGCTTGGCGCGTTTGCGGCACACGCCAGCGGTGACGCTGGATGGTCAAAAGATCGAGCTGATCGCCAACATCGAAATGCCCGAAGACACCGCTGCTGCCATCACCGCAGGGGCTGTGGGTGTGGGGCTGTTTCGCAGTGAGTTTTTATTCATGGGCCGCCAAGGCAATCTGCCCGGAGAAGACGAACAGTACGCGGCGTATCGCCGCGCTGTGGATGGCATGAATGGTTTGCCCGTAACCATCCGCACGGTGGATGTGGGTGCCGATAAACCCCTCGATGACACCCGCCATGACGCAGCCCATTTGAACCCTGCGCTGGGTTTGCGGGCCATCCGCTGGAGTCTGGCCGACCCGTCGATGTTTCTGACCCAGTTGCGTGCCATTTTGCGTGCCGCAGCGCATGGCAAAGTCAATTTGTTGATTCCCATGCTCGCGCACGGCAGTGAAATCCGCCAGACCTTGGCCCTGATCGACCAGGCCAGGCACGAGCTCGACCGTCGTGGCGTCGCTTACGGCCCCGTTCGATTGGGGGCCATGATTGAGATCCCGGCGGCGGCTTTGTCTTTGCGACTGTTCCTCAAATATTTTGACTTCTTGTCGATCGGCACGAACGATTTGATCCAGTACACCCTGGCCATTGACCGTGCCGACGAATCGGTGGCGCATTTGTACGACCCACTGCACCCGGCGGTGCTTCGTCTGATTGCCGACACCATTGCAGAGTGCCATCGGCAACGCAAAAGCGTGTCGGTGTGCGGCGAAATGGCCGGTGATGTGGCCATGACCCGCTTGTTGCTGGGTCTGGGCTTGCGCAGCTTTTCCATGCACCCGTCGCAAATCCTGTCGGTCAAACACCAGGTGCTGCGTTCAGACACGGCCAAGCTGGCGCTGTGGGCCGATCAGGTCTTGGCCGCGGACGATCCCGCCAGCTTGATGCCACGCTGACCAACGAGGCCATGAGCCTCACGCGTTCAGTTTTATCGGTTCAAAGATGCTGAATGCGCCTGCTGATCTGCATGGTAGGAGCTGCGCACCATGGCCCCCACTGCGGCGTGGGTGAAGCCCATTTCGTAGGCTTTGGCTTCGAACATCTTGAAGGTGTCGGGGTGCACGTAGCGGCGCACTGGCAGGTGGCTGTTGCTGGGGGCCAGGTACTGGCCAATGGTCAACATCTCGATGTTGTGTGCACGCATGTCGCGCATCACTTCCAGGATTTCTTCGTCGGTTTCGCCCAGGCCAACCATCAGGCCGCTTTTGGTGGGCACGTTGGGGAACAGTGCCTTGAACTTTTTCAGCAGGTTCAGCGAGAACTGGTAGTCCGAGCCGGGGCGAGCCTCTTTGTAAAGACGCGGCACGGTTTCCATGTTGTGGTTCATCACATCCGGTGGTGCGGCTTTCAGGATTTCCAGCGCGCGGTCATCGCGGCCACGGAAATCGGGTACCAGTACCTCGATCTGGGTGGTGGGTGACAACTCGCGTATCTTGCGGATGCAATCCACAAAGTGACCAGCACCACCGTCGCGCAGGTCGTCGCGGTCAACGCTGGTGATGACCACGTATTTCAGC
>CAYRBW010000068.1:0-10319 GCA_964422575.1 uncultured Limnohabitans sp. | reverse complement strand
ACGATGGACTGGGCCTGCGCCCAAACCGAGGTGGTGGCCAAAACCGCACAAACCAGCGCACGACGGGACATGGAAGTTTTAAAGGTCATGAAAGTTCTCCTTGAACAAAAGCATGGGCTGCCGGACTGCAATCAGCCAACAGCTCGGGGTTAAAAAAATCGGCCACCGGCAGGTCGGCCAGTACATGGCCAAACTCCAGATAAATCACGCGGGTGGCCAGGCGCTTGACCTGACCCAGGTTGTGGCTGGCCCAGACCAGCGTCAGCGGACGATCAGGAGATGGGCCAGCTGCAAAATCGGCCATCAAGGCTTCAACTTCGCGCTTCGCGTTGGGGTCCAGACTGGCCGTGGGCTCGTCGAGCAACAAAACATCGGGTTGACGCGCCCAAGCCCGTGCCAGCGCGAGACGCTGCTGCTGACCGCCCGACAATTGCCGGGCACTTTGCCCCGCCACGGTCTGTAAGCCCACACCTTGCAAAGCCTGCAAAGCCACGGCTTGGGCTGCGCGCCAATTCAAAGCCAGCGAACGGTCCAACCAGACACCCAGCGCCACATTGTTCAAGGACGACAGGCGCAGCATGTGAGGCCTTTGGAACAGCATAGCCTGGCGCACACCCGGCGTTTGCACCACCTGCCCTTGTGTGGGGGACAGCAAACCGTGCAAGGTGCGCAACAAGCTGCTTTTGCCCGAACCATTGGCCCCCACCAGTGCCACACGTTCACCCGCCGCGATGCACAAACTCACGTCCACCAAGGCCAGCTGCGCCCCCAATTGGATGCTCACATCGTCCAGCCTGATCTGCACGGCGCTCATGACTGCGCACCCACCAAGTCTTTGGCTGTTGCTGGCCGCGCATGACGTGACTCACCCCAGCGCCGCAAGCCTGCCACGAAGGCATTGAGCAGCAGCACCACCGCCAGCAAGACCATGCCCAGCCCCAATGCCAGCGGCAGGTCACCCTTGCTGGTCTCCAAGGCAATCGCAGTGGTCATGACCCGGGTGAAGCCATCGATGTTGCCGCCCACAATCATCACCGCACCCACCTCGGAGATGGCGCGACCAAACGCGGTCACGGCAATCGTCAGCAAAGCCAAGCGTTCATCCCAAGCCAGTAACAAGCTGCGCAACCAAGGACCTGCACCCAGCGAGGCCCATTGTTCGCCGTGCTGGCGCTCCACATCTTCAACCACCTGACGCGTGAGCGCCGCAACAACCGGCACCACCAAAATGAATTGAGCGAGAACCATGGCCTGAAAACTGAACATCCAACCCAAAAAGCCCAAAGGCCCAGTGCGCGACAGCAGAAGGTAAACCACCAAGCCCACAACCACCGAAGGCAGCGCCAGCAAGGTGTTCAGACCCACCAGCACCGCGCCACGACCGGCAAAACGCGACACGGCCAACCAAGCGCCAAAAGCAACGCCCACGCCATAGGCCAGCGCACATGCGGTGGCGCTGACGGCCAGAGACCGGGTGACGACAAGCCAAAGTGCAGGATCCCAGGAGGCAATGAGGTTCAAAGCCGTACCGATGCTGTCAGAGAAGGTGTTCATAAGGTTGTAGACGATGCTACCGGACGAAAACAGCCAAGCACGTAAGGGATGTCAGCTATGAATTGGTTTGCATAGGATACGCAGTCAACCCTGCTGGCGTAGCACTGGAGTTGAGGCAAACTCTGTCTGTGCAACACATCAACATCTCTTACAGCTGGACGCCGCATCAACTGAATGCGGCAATTCGCCATCAGACCAGTCCCCTGCGTAATCCATTGATGGACATGCTCCAAGCTGTTCGCGAAGCGGGGTCGATTGCGAGTGCAGCCAAATCATTGAATTTTTCCTACCGCCATGTCTGGGGTGAACTCAAACGCTGGGAGCTAGCGCTTGAGCAACCCCTGATTCTTTGGGAAAAAGGACAAGCGGCTCGCCTGAGCGAATTTGCTGACAAACTGCTATGGGCCGAACGCCAAGCTCAAGCCAGACTGGCTCCACAAATCAGTGCTTTGCAGGCAGAACTGGAAAAAACTTTTTCAGTGGCCTTCGACCCCAACCACCATTTGTTGACCCTTTATGCAAGCCACGACGATGCTTTGGTGCTCTTGCAACAACACGCAGCGCACCAAGCCCTGCACCTCGACATGCGCTTTTGTGGCAGTGTTGACGCGATTCGGGCATTGAATGAAGGCCGGTGCACTGTGGCCGGATTTCACGCACCATCCCTACCTGCGACGGACTCTTTGATAGGACGCACCTACAAGCCTTTGCTCAAAACGGGTTTGCACAAGTTGGTCGGTTTTGCAAGTCGCAAGCAGGGCTTGATGGTCCAGGCAGGGAACCCCCTCGGATTAAACGAACTGAGACACTTGCTCAAACCGGGCGTGCGCTTTATCAACCGCAGCCCGGGCACTGGTACACGCTTGTTGCTTGATCAATGGTTGAATGCTGCAGCAATCAACCCACTGGCCATTTTGGGCTACCAACAGGAAGAGTCCTCGCATGCAGCCGTAGCCGCCAGCATTGCAGCAAATCAGGCAGATGTTGGCCTAGGCATTGAGTCAGCAGCGCAGGCCCAAGGGCTAGATTTTGTGCCCTTAGAACAAGAAGACTATTGGCTCGTTTGCCTCAAAAGTGCACTTGACACCCCACCTGTACAGCAACTTCGCCGTATTCTCCAGTCTGAAGCTTGGATTGGCCAAATTAACATTTTGTCTGGCTACCGCGCAGACGACACATCAGGTCAAGTTCATTCATTGAAACATCGATTGCCCTGGTGGACACTTCGCACAACCAGCCCCTCCCCATAAGGGATATTACTTACAACGCTGCTTTTTTGTGCAAATTGATAGAAATTCAAACGTGGCGTCTGAAATATCAAGCGTTTAACCCGTTAAAACGCCGCTGAATGGCATTGGCATTGTTACCATTGGCAGCGTTGCAATGCGTGAGCTTTACGCATGGGGCAAACGCAAGCCCTTGGTACTTTTTAATCGGAGAAATGTCTTGACTGCCTTACTCAAATTCGCACGCTTCATGGACTGGATAAGTGAAGTCTTTGGCAGGGTAGCTTCATGGGCCGTGCTCTTAGCAGCCATGATCTGCGCCGGAAATGCCTTTATCCGTTACGGCTTCGACTGGAGCTCTAACGGCTTGATCGAAATCCAGTGGTATTTGTTTGCTTGGGTCGTGATGGTTGGAGCCCCCTATGTACTCAAAGTCAATGAGCATGTGCGGGTGGACTTAATCTACGGCAAGCTCAAAGGCAATGCTCCTGTTTACGTTGATATTTTCGGCATCATCGTTTTCTTGATGCCCATCATTGGTTACCTCACCTGGTTGTCTTACCCCTATTTCATGAACACCCTGGTCTCTGGTGAAATGAGCCAGAACGCAGGCGGCCTGATCCGTTGGCCTGCAACTTTGGCCCTGCCACTGGGCTTTGCCCTGGTCTGGCTGCAAGGTTTAGCTGAATTGATCAAGCGCGTGGGTTACCTCACAGGTCAATACGCGATGGACACCCATTACGAGAAACCTCTACAGTGACCTTCAGGGCCTGAAATACTACAGAACAGAATAACAAGGACAACCAATGCAAATGGAAAATTTCGCCCCGATCATGTTCGCGGGTCTTGTCGTGGTGATGCTGGTCGGCTTTCCCGTCGCCTTTTCATTGGCAGCACTGGGGCTGGCCAGTGGCTTTTATGCGATTGAGATGGGTTGGTTCCCGGTCGCTTTCATGAGCAATTTGCCTATTTCGATTTTTTCGATCCTGAGCAATGACCTCTTGCTGGCCATTCCTTTCTTCACCTTCATGGGAACCATCCTTGAAAAGTGTGGCTTAGCAGAAGACATGTTGGATTCAATGGGTCAACTTTTTGGACCCGTGCGTGGTGGTTTGGGTTACTCGGTCATCATTGTGGGCTTCATTTTGGGTGCCATCACGGGTACCGTGGCGGGCCAAGTCATCGCCATGGCCTTGATCTCTTTGCCGGTCATGATCCGCTATGGCTACAACATGCGCTATGCGACAGGTGTGCTGGCTGCCTCGGGCACCATCACCCAGCTGGTTCCACCTTCGTTGGTGCTGGTGGTATTGGCTGACCAACTGGGCAAGCCCGTGGGCGATATGTACAAAGGCGCTTGGGGCCCTTCGCTGATCCAAATCGCCATGTTTGCCCTTTACACCTTTGCATTGAGTCGCATCAAGCCCGACTATTTGCCAGGCGTCCCCAAAGAAGACCGCACCATCAACGGTTGGGCGCTGTGGGGCAAGTGCCTCAAGGGCATCATCCCGTCCGCCGTGCTGATTTTCACCGTGCTGGGATCCATGGGCGGCTTGCCCTTCCAAGACTCCGCCTTGGCCACACCCACAGAAGCGGGAGCCATGGGTGTAGTCGGTGCTCTTATCTTGGCAGCCATACACAAGCGCTTGAACTGGGCTCTGCTTTGGGAGGCTATGCACGGAACCATGCGTTTGACCGCCATGGTGGTGTTCATCCTCATCGGTTCACGAGTTTTCAGCCAAGTCTTCCAAGGCGTTGACGGTGCCAAGTGGGTTGAACACTTGCTAACAGGTTTGCCAGGTGGTCAAGTTGGTTTCCTGATCGTGGTGAACCTTTTTGTATTTTTCTTAGCCTTCTTCCTCGACTTCTTTGAGATCGCGTTCATCATTGTTCCCATGTTGGCTCCAGTGGCGGACAAGTTGGGCATTGATTTGATCTGGTTTGGCGTTTTGTTGTGTGTCAACTTGCAGACCAGCTTCATGCACCCCCCGTTTGGTTTTGCATTGTTTTACCTAAGGGGTATCGCAGACACTTTGTTCAAAGATAAGCGCATTCCTGTGGCCGTGAAATCAAGTGATATCTACATGGGGTCCATCCCATGGGTGATCATGCAAATTTTGCTGGTTGTGGTGGTAATTTTTGTGCCTCAGACTGTGACAGCCTTCTTGGACAAAGAAGTCAAAATAGACATCGACAAAGTGGTCATTGAGATGCCTCAAGACAGTGTGCCGACTTTGGAAGCAACAACATCGTCTACAAGCGCTGAATTGGAAAAGTCTGATAAAGACGCGCAAGAAAAAATCGACGATTTATTTAAAAAATAAATCACTTTCGACTTTAAAAACGCCTCGCTACCGAGGCGTTTTTTGTGTACTCAATACAATGACATCTAGCTCGACACCCGAATTAATGGAGCACTTAGGGCCCGCCCCATTTCGCTTCATTCCCCGACACGACCCCATGGTCTCAGCCGCGTTCAGTTTGCCATTCAAAATAATGGCGCTTGCTCTTCTATCTGGCCTCGCGTTTTGGGCCTACCAGTTGTACGGAGCTCAAATGGTTGGGCATGACTACCTTTGGCTATGGGCAGCTTGGGGCATCATGGCTTACACCGTTGCCCATCTGTTGATGGGGAAGACAACGCTGACATCCAAGGGATTGGAGCAAACTTGGATCTGGAATAAAAAGGTGGAATTGCGAGATTTGGCCTATGCAAAAGTGATCAGAGTGCCTGGCTTAGACTGGCTCGTTGCACCTCGAATTTATGTCAGAACACTTATGGGTAAGTTCACTGTCGTTTATGCATGTCATCCGGACATGGTAGTAGAGTTCAAACGACTGAGCGCTGAGCTCAAAGCGTTTCGTGGCATGTGATGGCAACATCCATGTACGAGGCAACGCTAGGCATCTAGACTTTGCTCAAGACGCATCACAATTATCGACATAAAAAAACCGGCCTAAGCCGGTTTTTTTATTCTCAGTCCAATCAGAGTTTTTGGGCTTGCATGAACTTGTCAAAAGTCATTTCAGTGAAGCGGAACCACAAGTTTTGGTCTGCCTGGAACTTGCGGTAGTCACCGTAAATTTTCTTCCAGTCAGGATTTTTCTCGTTCAGCTCTTCGTAAACAGCCATGGACTGCTTGAAGGCTCCCTTCATCACCGCATCAGGGAATGCGCGCAGTTTGGTGCCTTTGCCCACAAGCTCTTTCAAAGCACCAGGGTTTTTGGCATCGTATTTGGCTTGCATCGTGGTGTGGGCCACGGCAGCGGCAGCCCCCACAATCGCCTTGTTTTCTGCAGACAAAGCGTCGTAGGCCTTCTGGTTAATGAAGAAGTCCAGTTGAGGACCACCTTCCCACCAGCCTGGGTAGTAGTAAAACGGAGCCACTTTGTTGAAGCCCAATTTTTGGTCATCGTAAGGACCAATCCACTCAGCCGCATCAATCGTGCCTTTTTCGAGGGACGTGTAGATTTCGCCACCAGGAATGTTTTGAGGCACACCGCCCATGCGTTCCAGCACACGGCCAGCAAAACCACCAATGCGCATTTTCAAGCCCTTGATGTCAGCAACCGTCTTGATCTCTTTACGGTACCAGCCACCCATCTGGGCACCTGTGTTACCACCAGGAAAACTGATCATGTTGTACTTGGCATAAAACTCGCGCATGAGTTTTAAACCATTACCTTCGTACATCCAGGCCGTCATTTGACGGCTGTTCATGCCGAATGGAATCGCGCAGCCCAGCGCAAAGGCTTCGTTCTTGCCAAAGAAATAATAAGGCGCTGTGTGGGCCATTTCGATCGAACCTTGCTGAACAGCATCCACCACACCAAAGGGGGGTGTGATTTCGCCAGCGGCATGGACGGAGATTTCGAACTTACCGCCCGACATCGATTTGACGTTTTGAGCAAACACATCGGCCGCGCCGTGAATGGTGTCCAGCGCCTTTGGGAAGCTGGAACTCAGGCGCCAACGGATTGTGGCTTGGGCTTGAACAGCGGGTGCGACACCTGCAACCAGAACGCCAGCCAAGCCAGCGTTTTTAATGACGGAACGACGATCCATGAATGGACTCCTGTTGAAAATTAAAGACACACCCGAGACAGCCGGGCGTTGACTCATCAGTCGGTGTGTATTGTAGGAAGATGAGAACCTCAAAAATGCCGGGGTTTACCCTTTTAATGGGATTGAAATTCAACAAAGTTGGCGCAACAGCCAAAAGTTGAAAAAAATTCAATCCGCCTCTGCGATCACTTCAATCTGACCATCGCCTCAAGATGGAAGACTCTATGCCCGCAGCATCCAAGCCTTGCATCGCCAAGAGCTTGTTGGGATCGCCATGCTCGATGAAAGCATCAGGCAAACCAAGATGCAAAATGGGCCGACTGATCGCCAGTGCTTGCAGGGCTTCGTTCACAGCACTGCCTGCACCGCCCATCACGCAGCTGTCTTCCAAGGTCACCAAGCGCTCGTGACTGTGCGCGATTTGCGCCAGCAGCTCGACATCCAGCGGCTTGACCCAGCGCATGTTGACCACGGTGGCATTGAGTTTTTCGGCCACCTCCAAGGCAGGGGCCAGCAAAGTCCCAAAGGCCAAAATGGCCAGTTTTTCTCCTTGGCGGCGCACTTCGCCTTTACCAAAGGGCAAGGGGTTCAAATCGGCTTCTGGCTGGGTGCCCACACCTGCACCTCGTGGATAACGCACAGCGACTGGTTGGTTTTGAGCGTAAGCCGTACTGAGCAGTTGGCGGCATTCACGCTCGTCCGCAGGGCACGCCAAACCCATGTTGGGAATGCAGCGAATGTACGCAATGTCATAGGCTCCCGCATGGGTGGCCCCGTCAGCACCCACCAAGCCTGCACGGTCGATGGCAAATACCACCGGCAGGTTTTGCAGCGCCACATCGTGGATCAGCTGGTCATAGGCGCGCTGCAAGAAAGTGGAATAAATCGCCACCACCGGTTTGAGGCCTTCGCAGGCCATGCCTGCGGCAAAGGTCACCGCATGTTGCTCGGCGATGCCCACATCAAAGTACCGGTCTGGAAAGCGTCGATTGAACTCCACCATGCCCGAGCCCTCTCGCATGGCGGGCGTGATGCCCACCAGACGCGGGTCCTGCTCAGCCATGTCACACAGCCACTGGCCAAACACTTGGGTGAATGTGGTCTTGGGCGGGGTAGCAGAGGGCAGCAGACCCACAGCGGGATCGAACTTACCCGGCCCGTGGTAGGCCACGGGGTCCGCTTCCGCCAGTTTGTAGCCTTGCCCTTTTTTGGTGACCACGTGCAGAAACTGCGGGCCATCGAGGTGTTTGATGTTTTCCAGCGTCGGGATCAGCGATTCCAGATCGTGTCCATCAATGGGGCCGATGTAGTTGAATCCAAATTTTTCAAACAAGGTGGCGGGCACCACCATGCCCTTGGCGTGCTCTTCCAGGCGCTTGGCCAGCTCGAAGAGCGGCGGCGCATTCTTGAGCACGCTTTTTCCCACGGTCTTCGCGGCTGCATAAAAACGCCCGCTCATCAACTGAGCGAGGTACCGGTTCAAAGCGCCCACAGGCGGGCTGATCGACATATCGTTGTCGTTCAGGATCACCAGCAGCTTGCAGTCCTCGACACCTGCGTTGTTGAGCGCCTCAAAGGCCATGCCAGCGGTCATGGCACCATCACCAATGACCGAGATCGCATGGCGCGATTCGCCTTTTTGGCGTGCTGCCAAGGCCATGCCCAAGGCTGCCGAAATGCTGGTGGACGAATGCCCCACACCAAAGGTGTCGTATTCACTCTCTTCGCGCCGAGGAAAGCCGGACAGCCCGCCCATCTGACGCAAGGTCGGCATGCGATCACGCCGTCCCGTCAGGATTTTGTGCGGATAGGTCTGGTGCCCCACGTCCCAGACGATGCGGTCTTCGGGGGTGTTGAACACGTAATGCAAGGCCACCGTCAACTCGACTGTGCCCAAATTGGAGCTCAAGTGCCCGCCTGTTTTGGAGACGTTGTCGAGCACACATTGGCGCAACTCATCGGCCAAACCCGGCAAATCGGCACGCTGCAAGCGGCGCAAGTCTGCAGGTGAGGCGATGGTTTGAAGTAAAGCGGTCATAAATCAGTTGTTTCTTTGTACGACCATGGCCGTGAGAGCCCGCAAAACCCCCAAGCGCGCATCGGGCAAACCGGTATCGGTCAGGGCTTGCATGGCCTCAGCAGCCAAGGCATCGGCATAGGCCTTGGCAGACTCCAGACCCATCAAGGCCACATAGGTGGGCTTGTCGGCTGCCACGTCTTTGCCGGCGGTTTTGCCCAGCGTGGCCGAATCGGCTGTCACATCCAGAACGTCGTCCACCACCTGGAAAGCCAAGCCCAGAGCCTGACCAAACCGCGTCAAAGCAGTTTGTATACCCGCAGAGACACCCGGCATACAGGCCGCACCCATTTGCACACTGCACAGCAGCAAGGCGCCGGTTTTGAGGCGGTGCATCTGTCGCAATTGGTCTTCGCTCAACTGAAGGCCAACGCTGGCCAGGTCAATCGCCTGCCCGCCAGCCATGCCTTGGTATCCCGATGCACGGGCCAACAAAGCCACACAGGCCGCTTGCACTGGCGGCGTCACACTGTCATCCTGTGGGGTCAGCATTTCAAAAGCCAGGGTTTGCAAAGCGTCACCCGCCAGCAAAGCTGGCGCTTCGCCAAATTGCACATGCACTGTGGGTTTGCCGCGCCGCAACACATCGTTGTCCATGCACGGCATGTCGTCGTGCACCAGCGAATAAGCGTGGATCAACTCAATCGCACAGGCTGCATTCAAGGCCGCAGCACTTTGGGGTGCGTCACCCACAGCTTCGGCCGTGGCCAGCACCAACAAAGGACGCAGGCGTTTGCCACCATCGAGGACGGCATAGCGCATGGCCTCGCCCAAACGGGCCGGTGAATGGGCCTGAATGCCCACAGACAAAGCGGCTTCGACCCGGTCCAGATGCGCTTGCATCCAGGCTTTCAAGTCAACACCACTCATGCACCACTCCAAGGCTTGAGTTGACCGCCGTCAAGAACTTGGATTTGGTCTTCGACGGCCTTGAGTTTGTCGCGGCAAAAAGTCAACAAGGCCGCACCGCGCTGGTAACCGCTGAGCAACTGGTCCAAAGGCATCTGGCCGGACTCCAACTGGCCGACCAAGAGCTCCAACTCCGACAAAGCCGCCTCGTAAGTGGCGGGCAGCGGGCTCACGGGGGTATCAGAAAGCTCGGTTTTGGCGACCTTGGGCATGAAGTGTTCCGGAAAAAGCCCAATTTTAGGCCTTAAGCCTTGGTACAACTGACAAATCACCGTGCATCGCCCATTTGGGAAATCGGCATTGGCTGACTTTTCCATCCCAAGCAGCCCTGTCAGTCCATGTGCGGTACCCCGCAGGGTAGAATCAAAGCTCATCGGCAGGAATCTTCCTGTCATTTTTTTGCGCCGTTTTCTTTGAATTCTGCGCTTTGTCCCTGCCCCTTCATAGGGGGAGTCTCTAGGTCAGGTCACCCATGTCTGATTTAAGT
>CAYRBW010000067.1:0-10500 GCA_964422575.1 uncultured Limnohabitans sp. | reverse complement strand
CTGCCCGGCTCGTCCATCTTCAGCAGTGCGGACAGCTTCGGCATGATCCGCGGCGGCAAGATCAACTTGGCCATCTTGGGCGCCATGCAGGTCTCTGAAAAGGGCGACCTGGCCAACTGGATGATCCCCGGCAAGATGGTCAAGGGCATGGGTGGTGCGATGGATCTGGTGGCAGGCGTCAAGCGCGTGATCATCTTGATGGAACACGTGGCCAAGAAAAAAGACGGCACCGAGGACCTGAAGATTTTGCCCTGCTGCACCTTGCCTTTGACCGGTGTGGGCGTGGTGGATCGCATCATCACCGACCTGGCTGTAATGGACGTGACCGACGCTGGACTCAAAGTGGTTGAGTTGGCCCCGGGCGTCACGTCTGAGGCGCTGCAAGCCAAAACGGGTGTGAAGTTGATCTTCTGATCGCCTTCGCTGAATTCTGAAAAAGCCGCAGTAATTTGCGGCTTTTTTTGTTTTTCGATTTAATTATGTATTTTTCAGATAAAAAATAATAATTTTAATGGGCTCATGGGTTTTCCTGTATTTAACTTCATAAAAATATAATACAAAATGGTGTTTTTATTTTTTACCTTTGGCATGTCGAATTCAACCACCGATCGGGTGCACGGCGAGCTGTTACGTGAGTGGCGCGAAGCTCAAAAAATCGATGTCTGCACATTGGCAGGCCATGCCAATTTGTCTGTGGCACAGATCCAGCAATTGGAGTCGGGCGGTGCATCCCTTTTTTACACAGCCTCCATCAAAGAGTCCGCAGCCCGAAAAGTCGCCACCTTGTTAGGCGGGGATCCTGTTGCAGTGATCCGTCAGGGGCCTGACGTCGCCATCCCGCTGGAGCCTTCGGTGGTGGATGATCTGATTGAGTTGTCGAAAAAAAAGGCGAGCTCAACCAAGTTTCATGCGGGGTCTTCGCTCTCCTATCGCTGGATCTTCTTGTCAGGCATGACGCTGGTGCTGTTGGGGTCGATGCTGTGGGTCCAAAAAAATGGGCAAAACAGTGCTGCTGAAAATTTTTGGCATCAGGCGCTGTCCAATTCATCCGAGACAGCTGTACAACCCTCGCCTTCAGCACGGCTCTCGAACGATTCAGGTACACAGTCTGCTGCCCAGTTATCCAGCGTGAAGTCTGTTGCTGCAGTGGCTGAGCGGGTCACCACGGTGCCCGCTGCCAGCGCGATCTCAGAACCTGCTGCAGCAGCCATGGGGCAAGCCAAAGTGGTGGAAAGCGCTTTGTGTCAACCGACGCTTTCTGATGCAGTGCTTACGCCTTTTCAACCCAACAAAGCGGGTGACATGGTGTACTTGGTCGCTCAGAAAGAAGGCGCTGTTTGTGTGGTCGATGGCACTGGCTTGAAAACGCTCTTATCGCTCAAGGTCAACGAGGCCAAAAGCGTTTATGGTTCGCCACCATGGCGTGTGCGCTTTGAACAAACCGAGCAGGTGAAACTGTACTTTCAGGGCGTGCGCCTTCGCGTTCCTGACGCTAAAACCACGGCCATCGTGTTGCAAGAAGGCTCCCCAAGCCCTTGATCGGGATGCTGAGTCAGCATGCTCAAACCGTACCCCCTCCAAACACCGGGTGTTACGCAAAGAAGATGGCGAAAAACATGTGGCAAAACCATATCGCAGCAATCAGGGGTGATGTAGGCTTGCAGTACTTTGTTGACGGTGATGTTCATGGGCAAGTGGACAAAATTCAAGGGAAAAGGTTGCGCATGACAGTCCGGTTTGCACGCCTTCGAGGTTGATCAGCTCGAACAGGGCGAGGTTGTTGTGTAGCGATACACCCCATTCGGTGTGGTGGTGCTCGCAGTCAAGGTCAAAGTCAAAGCTTTCCCACTAAGGGCCGCCCTACGTGCAATATGTTTCAGTAAAAAATGGCCAGCATGGTCGCGTTGCCGATCAGGTTGAGCGTCGCATAGCCTGCCATGCGCCAAGTGCGCATCGTGAGGTGCTCGAGCGAAGAGATATCCATGGGGAAATTGCCTCAAACCCGTGGTGTCAACGCCTTCACTTGGGCCGACAGGTCGCGCACGGCACGGGTTAGGGCCAACAGCTCCCGCTCTTTCATCAGGTCAATTTTGTCGTGCAGCAGTTCGATCTCCAACTCGGCTTTGACGTTGATTTCGTAATCGTTTTGGGCATGCTTGCGGTCGAGTTCGGTTTGACGGTTTTGACTCATCATGATGGCCGGGGCTGTGTAGGCAGCCTGAAAGGACAGCAACAGGTTGAGCAAAATGAAGGGGTAGGGGTCCCAGGCGCTGGGCCCGCTCAAGGCGTTGCCTGTGATCCAGATGGCAATGGCGGTGCTCTGGAAAATGATGAATCGCCACGAACCTACGGTGGCCGTGACCTTGTCGGCCAGCCTTTGTCCGCGTGTGGGCGGTGAAATGTCGAGCGGCTCTGCTTGCGCCAACACTTGCGGGATGTGCTTGTGCCGGTGCGCATGTCGATGGACCCTCAGCGCGGCGAGCTGACGGGCGTCTTCAGCTGAGATGTGTGGTGGTGTGGGCAGGGGCGTGTGATTTTTCATGTTGAGTTTCGTGGTCATGCGCAGCATAGGCCATGTGCATTAGAGCGTTTGTGTGCTGTGTCAAATGTGTCACTTCAAAGTGCGTATGTGCTTTAGCATGTCCGACATTGAAAGGTCTTTGATGCCTCCACATCTTTCTGCTTCTTTTCGCAGGTTGGCTTGGTCCAATTTGCTTGCGCAGTCTGCCGAGCAACTGAGTCTGGCTGCGGTGCCTATCGTGGCGGTGTTGTTGCTCCATGCCGGACCGGGCGAGATCGGCTTGCTTGCATCCATTCAGTCATTGCCTTTTTTGTTGTTGGCCATGCCACTGGGTTTACTGGCTGATCGCACGTCCCGAACCCGCTTGATGGCGGTGGCCGAGACGCTGCGTGCCACGGCTTTGCTGATGTTGTTGGTGCTGCTGGTCACGGGGCATGTCTCAATCGAGGCACTGGCCATCATCGGTTTTATAGCGGCAGTGGGCACGGTGGCGTTCAGTGTGGCGGCACCCTCATTGGTGCCGGCGCTGGTGCCTGTTGAGGGACTGGCGCAGGCCAATGGTCGGTTGGAGCTGGCGCGCAGCGCCGCGTTTGCGGCAGGCCCTGCTTTGGCCGGTGCCTTGATTGCCTGGACCGGGGCGTCGGTCGCCTTTGTGCTCTCAGGCATGTTGTCGGTGTTGGCGGTGCTGTGCTTGCGCGGCATTGCCGAGCCAGCTCGTGCGGCGGTGCCTGCGCGCCACCCCTTGCTGGAGCTGCAAGACGGTGCCAAGTGGGTGTGCAAGAGTGATTTGCTTCGCCCGATCCTGTTTTGCTCGATTGCCTGGAACATTTCGTGGTTCATGCTGCAAGCGGCTTATGTGCCGTATGCGATCCATGACTTGGGACTGGACGCCAGTGGTGTGGGCGTAACACTGGCGTGTTACGGCATTGGGATGATCGTTGGGGCTTTGCTGGCACCGCGTGTGGTGGCGTTGTTGCCGTTTGGTCAGGCCATTTTGCTTGGGCCGTATTTTTCGGTGCTGGCTGCGGCCACCATGGCCACCACCTTGTATTGGCCGCATGGCTGGTTGGCGGCTTTGTCTTATTTCTTTTTTGGCGCAGGGCCGATCATTTGGACCATCACCTCAACCACTTTGCGCCAGACCGTGACGCCCCGCGCCATGATCGGGCGGGTCACGTCCATCAACATCGTGGTCAGCACCGGTGCCCGACCGCTGGGGGCGGTGCTGGGCGGTGTGGTGGGGGTGAACTTTCCGGTGCCGGTGAGCCTTTGGTGTGTGGTGCTGGGCTTTGGTCTACAGGCCATCATCATCAGCGCGTCAAAAGTGCGCACGCTCAAACGACTGCCTGAGCCCTTGCCGGACTGACCGCACTCAGCGCGGCAGCGTCATGAGCGGGATGTCTTTGGCCGTAGCCAGTTTGTCGAGCTGGGCGCGTGTTTGGCTGGCCAAAAACGCTTCGATGGCTTGGCGCGTGGCGGGCATGAACAGGTCCTTGACCGGATGCGTCAGTTGGACACCTGCCGCTTCGCACAGGCTGGCTGCAAAGTGCGGCTCCAGCGCCGCCAAGGCCACGCGGCCATTTTTGCAAGCGTACACGCGGTAGCCCGCGTGCGCACCACCCACCGCACCTTCGGGCGTGGTCATGTGCAGCTGGCGAGGCAAGGCCAGCCAGGCGGCCGCGTCTGACAAGGCCACTTCGTGGCGTGAGCCTTTGCCCGTGCTTTTGAGCGAGAGCAGCGCTTTGAGCGTCGCTTCGCTGGCCATGAGTGCGCCACCCATATCGGCAAACAAACTCGGGGGCAGCTCCATGCCATTGACCAAGCCGACTTCGGCTTGGTACGTCAAATCGTGGCCGGGAATTTCGGCCAGCGGGCCGGGGGCACCTACCACTTCAATCAGGCTGAGCGCGGGGTATTGCTGGTGCAGGGCCTTCCAACTAAGGCCAAGTTTGGTCAGGGCCGAGGGACGGAACGAGGTCAGCAGCACATCGGTGTCCGGCAGCAACTTGTGCAGTGCGGATTGACCAGCGGCGGTCTTGAGGTCGAGGGTTTTATGTTTGACGCCTTGGTGCAGCAAATCGTAGCCGTTGGGCGTGTAGTGCTGCATCGGGTCGCCAGCGGGTGGGTTGACCTTGGTGCAGCTGGCACCCATCTGAGCCAAGCGCATGAGAGCCGCAGGGCCAGGCAAGTTGAGGGCGAGGCTCAAAACGCGAATGCCGCGCAAAGGTTTAGCTGATGAAGACATGAAGGACCTTCTGAGGACAAGGACGCCATTATGAAGACGACCCCGTGAGTGGCCGTGTCATGTGTGTCCCAAGGCGGGTCAGTCTCCAAAGTCCAGCGGCAGGCCGACGTAGTTTTCGGCCATGGTTTTGGAGCTCGATTCGCTGTGGATCAGGTAATCCAATTCGGCATCTTGAAATTTCTGCCCGATGTCCCCGTTTTCTGGGAAGTTGTGCATCAAGCTGGTGAACCACCAGCTGAAACGCTCAGCGCGCCAAATGCGGCGCAGGCAGCGTTCGGAATAGCTGTTGATGCTCGCTTCGGAGTGGTCTTTGTAGTAATCGATGAGGGCGGTGGACAGGTACTTCACGTCGGTGGCCGCCAGGTTCAGGCCCTTGGCTCCGGTGGGGGGCACGATGTGGGCGGCATCACCGGCCAGGAACATGCGGCCAAAGCGCATTGGCTCGGTCACAAAGCTGCGCAACGGGGCAATGCTTTTTTCGATGCTGGGGCCGGTGACCAGGTGCGCGCGGGTTTCGGGGTCGAGGCGTTTGCGCAGCTCTTCCCAGAAAGCCTCGTCGCTCCAATCTTTGACCTGGTCGGTCAGAGGCACTTGCAGGTAGTAGCGGCTGCGCGTGGCGCTGCGCTGCGAGCACAGGGCAAAGCCGCGGGTGCTGTTGGCGTAAATGAGTTCGTGGTGCACAGGCGGGGTATCGGACAGCACACCCAGCCAGCCGAAGGGGTAGACCTTTTCGTATTCGCGGATTTTGTCCTTGGGAGCGCTGGCGCGGCACACGCCATGAAAGCCGTCGCAGCCCGCGATAAAGTCACACTCGATGGTGTGGGGCTGGCCATCTTTTTCGTAAGTGACGCGGGGTTTGGCCGAGTCGAACTCGTGGACCTGCACGTTGACGGCTTCGTAGATGGTGGACAAGCCTGCGGTCTGGCGCGCGTCCATCAGGTCGCGGGTGACTTCGGTCTGACCATAGACCATGACGTTTTTGCCGCCCGTGAGTTGGTTCATGTTGATGCGGTGGCGTGCACCCTTGAACAGCAGGTCGAAGCCGCCGTGGATCAAGCCTTCTTTGTGCATGCGCTGGCCAACTCCCGCTTCATCGAGCAGGTCCATGGTCACTTGCTCCAGCACACCTGCGCGGATGCGCGAGAGCACATAGTCGCCTGTTTGACGTTCCACGATGATCGCGTCGATACCGGCTTTGTAGAGCAGTTGGCCCAGCAGCAAGCCCGAGGGGCCTGCGCCAATGATGGCAACTTGGGTGCGGCTGGCTTTGGTCATGTGTGTCTCCAGTGTCTCAAAACAATGGGTGCAAGCTTAGGCATGAAGCCACGCTTTGAACGCGGAGTGGGTCGTAGTTTGTGCGAATAACAGTCAGTTTGTGCGATCATCGCGCAATTGATGCCCATCAAGAAAGCTGCTCATGACCATCGCCAAAGCGGACTACATCGAAGGCCTGGCCAAAGGCCTGGCCGTGCTCGAAGCCTTTGGCACCGAACGCCAACGCCTGAACGCCACGGTGGCTGCGCAGCGCACGGGCATCACACGTGCTGCTGCAAGGCGGCATTTGCTCACCTTGGCCGAGTTGGGTTATCTGGAAACCGATGGCGGCCACTACTGGTTGTCGGCCAAGGTTTTGCGTTTTGCGGGCAGTTACATGGCCACGTCGCGTTTGCCGCGTGCACTGCAGCCCACGCTCAATCGGTTGGCCATGCAGACACAGGCCTCGTTTTCGGCGGTGGTGCTCGATGGTGACGAGTGTGTGATCGTGGCCCGCAGTGCAGGCACTGCCGAGCCTGTACGGCACTTGGCCTATGGCCTGCATTTAGGTGCGCGGTTGCCCGCACATGCCACGTCGACAGGGCAGGTGTTGTTGGCCAGCTTGTCGCCGGCGCAATTAGGCGCTTGGCTCAAAGGGCGCAACTTGGCGCGCCTCACCCCGCAAACAGAGGTGGGAACGGCGGCTTTCAAAAAAATCATCCATCAGGTGCGCCAGCAAGACCACGCGCTTTCGCGCGATGCCCATGAGTTGGGCATCCATGCCTTGGCGGTGCCGCTGCGCAATATGCAGGGCCACACCTTGGCTGCACTCAATGTGGTGGGCACGCCCGAACAGCTGACCGATGCAGCGGTGGTACACAAATGGTTGCCACTTCTGCTGGAGGCTGCGTGGGAACTCAGGCCAGTGTTGTAACCCAAGTCGCTGGCTTATGCGCTTCAATCGCTCGTGGTTGGGCCTGGCAAGAAGGGCAGGTCGCACACACGCATTTTGGCGAGTTTGAACCAAGCAGTGGCCATGTCGGGGCAAAGTCGGGACCGTTCAACATACCCGCATCTTCGATGGCACGATTCCTGTTAATGCCCCTGTCGGAGCGAGCACCTTGACTTCGGGCGCTTCGCTCAACAGCGAAATTTTGTTTTTGCTGAAATTTGCGGCTTGCGCCCCGCACGGGTGAAAGTCGGTTGCCCGAACAAGAGCGGTGTTCATGCCGTGGATGCGGCCAGGAAATCACGGTGGCTGGGTTTGCTCAGCGTGTCGCTGTTACTGGTAAGGGGGGGAATGTTTTGCATGATGATGTCCTTTAAATTCCAGCACCGCTTTTTCATGCGCTGGTAGGGACCACATACACAAATGTTTTTGAGCTCTTGGCGATCTCTGCGCCGCGTGTGCCGCCGTTGATCACACCGGTGACTTTCATGAGCACGCCCGATTGGCAACTTGGTGGTTGATCCATGCCACTTGGGCCGGATGCGCTTTGCCAGGCGATTCAAGTAGGGCCTGCAATGGGCACTTTGAAGGCATTTTTGCATCGCTGCAATGGCGAACATGCTGGTTGTTGACATCGACACAAGCAAGCGTGTGTGGAGGCATGACGTATGGGAATGTGCACGCTCAGGCGGCTGGACCGCAGTTCGGCGCGCAGGCTTTGCAAATAGGCGATGAGTCCGGCCTTGCTCGCGCAATAGGCACCATTGCCCGGCATGCCGCGCCAACCGGCCACACTGGCCACGCCCACCAGTGCACCAGCTTGTCGGCTGTCCAGCATGATTTGTAAAAAAGCTGAAAGGTGGTGGCCACGCCCAGCAGGTTGTTCTCGAGCATTCGGCGCATGACGGCCAGGTCCACCGGGTCTGCTGTTTCAAAGCCGCCTGCCACACCGGCGTTTGCGACGACCAGATCGGGCACGCCTTGGTGGACAAGCCAATCGCAGGCCATGGCTTGCATGGCGGTGGCGTTGGAGACATCGGGTGTGTAAATGCGCGTGCTGTTCGGTGCCAGATCGGCCAGCGTTTGCAAGGCAGGGCGGTTCAAACCCACCAGCACCACATGTGTGCCCGATGCGATCAGCTGCCGGGCCAGGGCCTGACCCAAACCGCCACAGGCGCCTGTGATGACTGCGTTGCGAAACATGCCGTGTTGGATTGGAAAAGCAAAGCAGCCATTCTGGCATCAGCCAGCCCCTTGGCGTGCTGGTGAAGACCCTTGCTGTCGAGAAGGGGGCGGCGCTGTTGTGGCAGCGAGACCTTGCTCGTGAATGCGGGGCAAACCTGCGCCTTGTTGGGGGGCAAGCCATGCCGAAGCATGGGGCCACAGGGCCAACCTGCTGCACAGATGTTGCAGGGCGATCAAATGCCTAGGTGTTGTTCCAGCACGCTGGGGTCATTGTGCAGGGCTTGCGACGAGCCTTCAAACACCACCTGACCTTTGACCAAAATGACATTGCGGTCGGTGATTTGTGTGACGTGTTTCCAATTCTTGTCAACGATGATGGCGCTGATACCGCTTTCTTTGATGACGCTGCAAATGCGCCAGATTTCGCGGGCGATCAGCGGGGCCAGGCCTTCGGTTGCTTCGTCCAGGATCAGTACATCGGGGTTGGTCATCAGGGCCCGGCCGATGGTCAGCATCTGCTGCTCACCACCTGAGAGCTGTTGGCCACCGTGGTTCAGTCGCTCGGTCAGGCGCGGAAAGGTTTCTAAAACGCGCTCATAAGTCCAGTCGCACTGGTCACGGGTGCCTGCTCGGGCCGCCATTTTCAGGTTCTCCACCACGCTCAGGTTGCCAAAAATGCCCCGGCCTTCGGGCACATAGGCGATGCCCAATTGCGCCACTTCAAAGGTGGGACGGTCATTCATGGTTTGTCCTTTGATTTGCACGGTGCCGCTTTGTGGCGGCACGATGCCCATGATGGACTTGAGCAAAGTGCTTTTGCCCATGCCATTGCGGCCCATCAGGCCAATGGTTTCGCCACGGGTGACCTGGAAGTCGATGCCGCGCAGGATGTGGCTGGCCCCGTAGTAGGTTTGCAAGCCTTGGGCGTTGATCAAGAGTTCGCTCATCTCAATGTTCCTCACCCAGATAAGCCGCTTGCACGCCACTGTCGGCGCGCACGATCTGGGGTTTGTCGCTGGCGATCACCTGGCCGTTGACCATCACCGTCAGGTGGTCGGCCAGGGCGAAGATGGCATCCATATCGTGTTCCACCAGCATGATGGCGTGGTCTTTTTTCAGGCGCAGCAGCAGCTGCACCATGCTTTCGGCTTCGGCCGCTCCCATGCCGGCCAGCGGTTCGTCCAGCAGCAGGACCACTGGTTGGGTGGCCAGTGTCATGGCGATCTCCAGCTGGCGCTGCTCTCCGTGGCTGGCTGCACCGGCGATGGTGTGACGGCGGTCTTGCAAGCCTGCCAGTTCGATGGCGTGTTCAGCCTGTGCATTGACGGCGGACATGCGCGCCGCCTGACGCAGCCAACCCAGCGGATTGAACGGGGAGGGTTGCACGCGTGACTGGGCTGCCAAGCGCACGTTGTCCCACACGGTGAAGGTGCGAAAGATATTGGTCTTTTGGTAGCTGCGGCCCAGCCGGTGACGCGAAATTTTCTCGGGCGTCCAGCCGCTGATGTCGTGGCCATTGAGCGTGATCTGGCCCGAGGTGGGGGGCAGCTCGCCCGACAGCAGGTTGGTCAGTGTGGACTTGCCTGCGCCGTTGGGGCCGATCACGGCATGGATGTGACCGTGCCGCAAATCAACGTTGACTTCGTGGACGGCGGCCAATCCGCCAAAACGTTTGGTCAGCTGGCGTGCCGACAAGAGGGTTTGTGCTTCACTCATGGCTTGATTCCTTGCGGGCAAATGCCCGGTTGATCAGCCCCAGAATGCCCTTGGGTGCGAACACGATCAGGGCCACGATGAACAGGCCCATCCACATTTGCCAGTGCTTGCCGGTCTTGAACGTGCCCACATCGGGCAAGTCTTTGAAGAGGTGCAGCAGCACCTCAAAGCTGAATGCACCGACGATGGCCCCCGCAAAATTGCCCATGCCACCTAGGATCACCATCATGATGGCGTGTGCGCTCATGTGAAAGCCCATGAGTTCGGGGTTCACAAAGCCGCTTTGCGCAGCCCATAAATAACCGGCCAAACCGGCCAGCGCCCCGGCCAACGTGAACGCCGCCAGCTTGTGGCTGAAAGAGCCAAAGCCTAAAGCGCGCATGCGGTGCTCGTTGACACGGATGCCCGACAGGGCCCGACCAAACGGGCTCCAGAGCAAGCGACGCAAGAAGGCATAGACACCGACCAGGCAGGCCAGGGTGAAGAAGTAAAAAACCTGCTTGTTTTCCAGATCGATCAGCATGGCATCGGGTTTGAAGTTGAGAAACAAACCGTCGGAGCCACCCAATGCCTTGTTGTCAAAGAACAGGAAGAACACCATTTGCGCAAAGGCCATGGTCACCATGATGA
>CAYRBW010000066.1:0-10622 GCA_964422575.1 uncultured Limnohabitans sp. | reverse complement strand
ACCACGTCAACATCACCATGACCCAGGCCAAGGCCGTGAGCAACTACACCAACTCCATCTTGGCCAACATGGAAGTGACCGATGAAGGCTACGACGAAGCCCTGCTGCTTGACACCTCGGGCTTTGTGTCTGAGGGTGCTGGCGAAAACATCTTCGTGGTCAAAGACGGTGTGATCTACACGCCCGACTTGTCGGCTGGCGCTTTGAACGGCATCACCCGCAACACCGTGTTCCACATTGCCAAAGATCTGGGCCTGGAGATCGTGCAAAAGCGCATCACCCGCGACGAAATCTACATCGCCGACGAAGCGTTCTTCACCGGCACCGCCGCCGAAGTGACCCCCATCCGCGAACTCGACCGCATCCAATTGGGCGCAGGCAGCCGTGGCCCCATCACTGAGAAAATTCAAACGGCGTTCTTTGACATCGTCAATGGCCGCAATCCGAAATACGCCCACTGGTTGACACTGGTTTAAGGAAAAAAGATGAGCAATACCATTGAACTACTGGCCACCGACCTGAACCCTCAAGGTGGTGTGTTTTGCCCCAGCCCCAAGGCTGAGATGAAACTCTGGAACAGCCACCCAAAGGTGTATCTGGACGTGGCCAAAACTGGCGAAGGCAAGTGCCCTTATTGCGGCAGCGTTTACAAACTGAAAGCAGGCGAAGTGGTGGGTCACCACCATTGAAGCTCAAGCGCTGCCTCTCCTGAAAATGCACACCCACCAGCCCTCGGCGAACACTCAGGTGTTCGCCGTTTTGTTTTGGGGCAGGCTCACCTCGAAGCAAGCACCACCGCCCTGATGGTCTGAGCAATGCACGGTACCGCCATGGCGCTCGGCAATCGACTTGACGAGCGAAAGCCCCAGCCCCACCCCACCGACGCGCTCGCTGGCACCGGGCAGGCGAAAGAAGGGCTCAAAAATCCGCTCCCGCCAAGCCACGGGAACCCCTGGCCCCTGGTCGCACACCTGAATTTGGACCTGCGGGCCTTGCTGCACCAAAACCAACACCACATCACCACCCACAGAACCCGTGGCACCGTAGCGTTTGGCGTTCTCCAACAGGTTACGCACCATGCGCCTCAACAACTTGGCCACACCCCGGACTTCGAGCTGTGCAAGGCCTTGCGGCACATCAAGCACAGCACCCACACGCGCACACTCTTCCGCACACAAGCCCACCAAATCCACGGCTTCCACCTTGCCAATGTCGGCCTCCTTGGTGTCCAGGCGACTGGCCAGCAGAATTTCATCGATCAGTTGATCCAGCTCGGTCATGTTGCGCAGAATTTCAGAGCGGATGCGCTGCTGCGCGGCTGCATCTGCGGCGGGTGACGCCATCAACTCCAAGCCCATGCGTATGCGGGCCAAAGGCGAGCGCAACTCATGCGATGCATTGGCCAACAAGGATTTTTGCGAAGCCATCAAGCCTTCGATGCGCTCGGCCGCTGCATTGAATCGCAGTGACAAATCAGCGACCTCATCGTCGCCTTGCACCGGCAAACGCACCGACAAGTCGCCATCACCCCAGCGCTGCACGCCGCGCTGCAAACCTTCCAGACGCTGCGTCAAACGCCGCACCACCGGGTACAAGCCCAGCGCCACGGCCAGCCCAATGAGGCCCAGCATCCAGAAGAAACCCGAGGGCTTGGCCCACCAAGGTGGCTCATTTCGTGCGCGAGGGGGCCGATGAGGTGCCATGCGCTCCTGATGCAGTGGATTCATGTCCAAGGCATCCGGACGCTCAAGGCTGCGCTGCACCCGCAAGGCAAGACGCTGCCCGTCGGGCAAGGTCAGCTCAAAAGCCAGCGGTGCACCCGGCCCGGCACGCGAAGTGGTCGCTAACACATCCCCGTCGGCGTTGAGCACCGCCCACTCACGTGGCACAGAAGGCGTGTTGTGCTCCACACTGGCGCGCCACGCCCAACCCACCACCATCATGAGCACCGCCACACCGGCCACCACCGCCAGCCAGATACGCAAATACAAATGGCGAGACCAATGCCGGGACAACGCTTGGAGGGGCATGTGTTTCAGTCTTGCTGCCTGGCAAACACATAACCCACGCCACGCACGGTCAAGATGCGTTGCGGCGCTTTTGGGTCGGACTCGATGGCGGCTCGGATGCGGCCCATGTGCACATCGATGGAACGGTCAAACGCCTCCAGCTCCCGCCCGCGCACAGCTTCCATGATTTGGTCACGCGTGAGCACACGACCTGCGCGTTCGGCCAAAGCCACCAGCACATCGTATTGGTAAGAGGTCAAATCGCAGGCCTGACCAGCCACCGAGACACGGCGGGCGTCCCGGTCAATTTCAAGAGAACCGAATTGCATCACCTGCGCGCTGGCTTCGGGTGGACTGCCTTTTCGGCGCAAGATGGCTTTGATGCGCGCCAGCAACTCTCGGGGTTCAAAGGGTTTGGGCAGGTAATCGTCAGCTCCCATTTCCAACCCAATGATGCGGTCCATCGGATCACCTTTGGCCGTCAGCATGAGCACCGGCACTTGGGCCATGCTGCCGGGCAATGCGCGGATGCGCTGACAGACTTGTAGACCGTCCATGTCGGGCAGCATCAAGTCCAAAATGACGAGGTCAACCCCTGCGGTTTGCAGACGGGCCAAGCCGCTTTGGGCATCGGGTGCAGGAGCCACATCAAAGCCGTTTTGACCCAGATAGTCAGACACCATGGCCGCCAGGCGGGCATCGTCTTCGATCATCAAAATGTGTTGCATCAGATCATCATCGCCTGCGTTTGAAGGCCCATCGTGTCGCTCAGGTAAAGATCGGTAAATCTGACCTCAAACCCGGGCGTGCACACGTGAGGCCAGCGCCACCAACAACAGCACCGGTAGCCCCAACCAAGCCGTGGCAGCAAAGAAGCTGGCATAGCCATGTGCATCGACAAAATCGCCCGAAAACCCGGCGATAAATTTGGGCAACAGCAACATCATGGAGCTGAGCAACGCATATTGCGTGGCCGAATAGCTGATGTTGGTGAGCGAGGACAAATAGGCGATGAAAGCCGCCGAGGCGATGCCGCTGGCCAAGTTGTCGGCAGAAATCACCCAGATCAAAGCACTCACATCGTGACCGACACCGCTGAGCCAGACAAACAGCATGTTGCTGGCGGCACTCAGCACGGCCCCCAGCATGAGAATGCGCATGACCCCCCAGCGCGCCGACAGCACCCCGCCCACAAATGCGCCCACCAGTGTCATGACCACACCGTAGACCTTGGTCACACTGGCCACTTCCGTTTTGGTGAAGCCCATGTCCACATAAAACGGATTGGCCATGATGCCCATCACCACATCACTGATACGGTACACCGCGATCAAGGCCAGCACCAACAAGGCTTGCCAGCGGTAACGACGCCAGAAGTCGGCAAATGGGTCGATCAATGCGCCTTGCAGCCACTCGGCCAGATGACGTGCCGGCCTCGTGGGTGCAGGCACCGGTTCAGGTGAACCCATCACCATGAGCATGCCCGGCAGCATGCTCGCGGCCATGACCAAGTAGGCCGCTTGCCATGCCGCCTGGGCATAGCCCGTGGTTTGTTCGCCTTGGGCCCAAGCGGCAATCCACAACACACCTGCGCCCGCCCAAATCATGGCCAAGCGATAACCCGTCTGGTAGCTGGCGGCCAACGCGGCTTGGGCGTCTACCTCGGCAGACTCGATCCGGTAAGCATCAAGCGCGATGTCTTGTGTGGCCGAGGCCACCGCCACCACCAAAGCACAGGCCACCAATGGCCCCAGCAACTGCGACGGGTCATTCAATGCCATGCCCACCAAACCGGCCGCAACGACCATTTGCGACAACAACAACCAACTGCGGCGGCGGCCCATGCGCTTTGTGAGCCATGGAATGGGCATGCGGTCCACCAAGGGGGCCCACATCCACTTAACCCCATAAGCCAGACCCACCCAACTGAGGTAGCCAATGGTGCTGCGGTCAATGCCCGCCTCGCGCAACCTGAAGCTCAATGTCCCCAACACCAACAGCAAAGGCAAACCCGCCGCAAAGCCCAGCGCCAACATGCGCAAACTGGCAGGCTGCAAATACAGTTGCAAGGCTTCACGCCAGCTGCGGCCAAGCGCTTGCGCTGGGGTTGCGATGGGGGGTGGTGTGTCTGACATGCCAGGATTATCAGGTCCCTCAGATACCTCCGCGCCAAGCTCGTCACACGGGGGCTGTGGTAAGCCCTACACAAAGGGCCGAATCTGAAAGGCTTTCGTTCGTTATCATTTGCAAACCATGTGCTTTATTTGCAACTTCAAAACACCTTCTGCCAATGCCGCTGCGAGCGTGCAGGTCCACCCATCGCCCCGCTGGCAAGCACGCAGAGCCTTTTTATTGGCCTCCGGTGCGACAGCAGCAGATTCGGTCTTGCCACAAGTCGATGTGGGCTCCTCGTCAAGCATGCGCAAACTGGTGTCTGCCGAAACGCTTGAAACATCGGCACACCAACAGTACACCCAAGTGCTGGCCGAGGCCCGGTCCAAAGGGGCACTGGCCCAGGAGGGGCACCCCCAGCTGCTGCGACTGCATGCCATCGCCCAAAAACTCATTCCTCATACGGCACAGTGGAACAGCCGCTCACGCGGTTGGAAATGGCAAGTCAATCTGATTGGCAGCAAGCAAATCAACGCCTGGTGCATGCCCGGCGGCAAGATCGCTTTTTACACCGGCATCCTGGATCAGCTGAAACTGACGGACGATGAAGCCGCCATGATCATGGGTCACGAAATGGCACACGCCCTGCGCGAGCATGCCCGCGCACGCTTGGCCAAAAGCCAAGCCACCGGCATCGGCCTGTCCATTGCCTCACAGCTGTTGGGTTTGGGTCAGTTAGGTGACGTGGCTGCCAACTTGGGCACCCAACTGCTGACCTTGAAGTACAGCCGCGACGACGAAACCGAAGCGGATCTGGTGGGTCTGGAAATCGCCGCACGCGGTGGCTACAGGCCCGAAGCCAGTGTGAGTCTGTGGCAAAAAATGCAAGCTGCCAGTGGCAGCGGCAGTCCGTCGTTTCTGTCGACACACCCCAGCGGGGCCAACCGCATTCAGGAACTCGAAGCCAACTTGCCCAAAGTACAGCACCAGTACGTGCAAGCCCGTCGGGGCTGAACCCACTCAGGTCCCACCCACATAAGGGTTGGACTGGCGCTCACGACCAAACGTGCTCTCGGGACCATGTCCGGGAATGAACACCGTGTCATTGCCCATGGGCCACAAGCGTTGGGTGATGCTGGTGATCAGATCGTCGTGGTTGCCTTGCGAGAAATCGGTGCGACCAATGCTGCCTGCAAACAGCACATCGCCTACAAATGCTCGCTTGATCTCGGGCGAGTAAAACACCACATGACCGGGTGTATGCCCCGGGCAATGGCGCACCTGCAAGGTGTGCGCACCCAAGGTGACGGTGTCCCCATCGGCCAACCAGCGGGTGGGTTTGAAAACTCGCGCAGGCGGAAAACCGTAAGCCGCTGCCGCTGCAGGCAAGCCGTCGATCCAGAACTGGTCAGCCGGATGCGGCCCGATGATCGGCAAGCCACCCAACTGTTCAGCCAAGTCTGCCGTGCCAGAGGCATGGTCTAAATGACCATGGGTGATCCAGATTTGTTCGAGGTGAACGCCAAGCGTCTTGACGGCTCCCAAAATCAGATCGAGATCCCCTCCCGGATCGACCACCGCAGCTTGATGGGTCTGATCGTCCCAAATCAGGGAGCAGTTTTGCTGGAAAGGTGTGACGGGGATGGTTTGGTATTGCAGCATTTGGAAATTATATGGAGCGTGATAACAAAGTTTAGAACTTGCAGTCATAGTTTGAAACTCGCGCAAATCTCTTATTGGAGAGCCAAAGTCACCTTAACCGCAATCCACATCGCTCTTTCGGCCTTCTGGAACGGTGTATCAGGCTGCTTTTCGTCTCTTACCGACTCACCGGCTTTGCGAGCGCGAACAGCACGGACAGAGGTTTCCCCTTTACTCTTCAGTGCATCCCAAGCCGACCACATGGCATCTGTTTCCATGCGAGCAAGCTCTACCAGGAAAGACTTTGAAGCTATGTCGGACGTCCGACATTGGTCTTTGATGGCTTCTGGCAGTTTGAGTAGCGAGAGCAATTCCGTTACGGTGTTCCGGGCCTTGCCGATAACTTTGGCAGCATCTTCCTGGGTGTAGCCGTGGGTTTCCATGAGTCTGCCGAGTGATTCGGCCAGCTCCATAGGGCGCAGGTTTTCGCGCTGCACGTTTTCAATGATGGCCACTTCGTCAGTGTCGCCCTCAGTGATAACGGCGGCAATCGTTGGGCGTGAAAGCAACTGGTGGGCGCGGAAGCGGCGCTCCCCGGCCACGATCATGTAGCGCTCACCCTCCAGGACTTTCACAAGCACGGGCTGGAGCAAGCCTTTGGCTTCGATGGACTGTGCCAGTTCCATCAAGGCGGATTCATCAAAAAATTTGCGCGGCTGGTCAGGATTCGCCTCTACCTGCTGAATGTCCAGCTCAATGATGCGCGGAAAATCTGCACTCGCCCCGAACATATCGGCGCGAATCTTGGCACTCATTGGTGTTTTATTTTTGGGAGGCATGGAGTTCAATCAATTTTTAGGCTACGACCTTGTATTGCTCAATTCCTGGCGAATCAGGGAAGAGTTCGAGCGCGGCCTTGGATTCAACATTGGCCTTGTCAAACACTGTCGAACGGTTAACCGGCTCAAAGACTTCGACGCGCCTCGGTGCGACCGATGCGCGGAGTTCTTGCAGGGCTTCGGCATCGTGGGCGGCACGGGCATTGAACAGTGTGGGCAGGATGCCGATGATTTTGAGGCCCGTGTTGGCACGGCGGCGCACGTTTTCTATCGTCTCCATGAGCAGCGGAATGCCCATGATGGAGAGGTAATCCGTCTTGCACGGAATCACACGGCATTCGAGGCTGTGAGTGCGTTCACCGTCAGCAGTGACAGCGTTGGCGGGCAGTCAATCAGGATGAAGTCAAAGCGGTCACGCAGTGACGCGATTTTTTCCTTGAGCACCGTGGCCACGCCAAAGGGCGATACCAATTCAGTCTCAGCGTTGGCCAAGCGAATGCTGGCCGGAATGAGCGACGGCGCACCATCAATGATGAGCGCATCGAGCGGCGCATCTTTGACCAGGCCGAAATAAAAGGTCTTGCCCGTGGCATCCAGCTCACGCAGGCGGCGCGGGTCAGCGTGTGCATAGCAGCACACGACCGCGCGGGCCTGGAGCGTTTGCTGCGGTACTGCGCGCGCCCGCCGTTTGCAATGGAGCGGCTGCGCAAAGCGGGCAGCGAGTTGGTCTACCGCTGCGCCAAACAACACAGCGAACCGGGCAGCAACCCCCACAACAAGCGCGGCGCAAAGGTCGACGAGATCACCCTCACGCCGCTGGAGCTGATTGATCGCATGGCCGCCTTGGTGCCGCCACCGCGCACGCATCGCCACCGGTATTTCGGCGTGCTGGCACCGAACTCACCCTTGAGGCCTGCTGTCACGGCGCTGGCACAAGATGCAGTGGTGCAACCGGCGCAACCGGCGCAACCGGCGAAACCACCGCCACCGGTGCAGGCCGAGCCCGCCAGCGCGGATACAGGCGAGGGCGTGGTCGCACTTGGGGCAGGAGACCCACTCCCAACCCCGGCCCAGCCGGTGCAGCCTAAGCGACCAGCGCACTACCTGTGGGCGGTGCTCATCGCCCGCATCTACGAGGTGTTCGCGCTGCTGTGCCCGATCTGTGGCGGGCAAATGCGCATCATCGCCTTCATCACCTACAGCGCTGACATCCGGCAAATACTGGAGCACATCGGGGTGGATGCAGAGCCACCGCGCATCACTCCGGCACGCGGGCCACCGCTGTGGGACGGGTGCGATGCGCCCATGGGCGAGGGTGTCGAGGTTGAGCCAGATTGGGACGAAGCGGCCCAACCGGCGCCGGACTTTGAGGTCGATCAGCGCATCAGTTGGTGAGGGAAGGCAACAGCGGTTTGGCCAACGCTGCGGGGCAGGGCTGCGCCTGGTGCTGCCCAAAAATGCGCAAACCGAAAAATCTCGGGCGACTGGCCTTGAACAAGCGCTCAGACAGACCCAGGCTGAAGGCCTGTGATGCCCAAAACATTGGTCATAATCGCCCTCATGCGGTTGGATTTCCTATCCGCGTATAGTGCCCGAAATCCGGTTTTGGTTTACCTAAAAGGAGTGCTCCAGCAATGATCCTCAGATTCCTATTCAGCCTAGCTTTGGCCCTCCTTGGAAGTACCGCCGCGCTGGCTTCCTCTGGCTACAGACAAATCACGCTTCCCGCGGCAGATCTCAAGTCGGTTCCAGACGGTTTCATTCCCTGTGGAAACGATTTTCAGCGTTGTGAACTCCACTCCACGGCAGGCAATGCCATCGTGACCGTGTTTTATGGTGCCAATGGCACCTATATTGCAGCCAGAGGTCAAGGTGCCTTTGACTGTGCGCCCGCTACCTTTAGGGTGAATGACCCTGTTCCAAATGTGAAGAAGGCTTGCTGGATTTTCGCAGGCTATACTGCTTCCGGTATAGCCGGGGTTGCAGGATCTTCAAACTCGCCGACCAAGGCCAGTGTGCCCGAAAGAATGTTTGCTTGCGCAGTCGATTTCGCGCAATGTAACAACACCTCAGTTAGTGGTTTCTGGGTTGGGGTCTATGGCGCGGGCAACACCTTTAAGACCATCGCTGGGTATGGACCTTTCGAGTGTATTCCAGGCACATTTTCGATCCCTGATCCAGTCGAGAACACACAAAAAACCTGCTATGTTCAGGCAGTACAGTTTGGCACTTTTACAGTGGCCGAGAGTGGCAGTTTGCCCGCTGGCGTAACTAAACAATACTCGGTGATTTCAGGCGAAGGCACGAAAGTTTGGGATGTCCTCTACTATGCACTTCCGGGTACAAAGATTGAGCACTTGCCCTCGAATGCTACCTTCTCCGTTAACGTTTT
This sequence comes from uncultured Limnohabitans sp., assembly GCA_964422575.1. Classification (GTDB taxonomy): domain Bacteria; phylum Pseudomonadota; class Gammaproteobacteria; order Burkholderiales; family Burkholderiaceae_C; genus Limnohabitans_A. The sequence continues at coordinate 1,629 of CAYRBW010000066.1, read as the reverse complement.
ATTAGGCAACATTCCATCGGACTATCGGATTACCGTTTATGGACGAACTTACGATATCAGAGGTATCGCAATCGATATAGGCGCGCTGAAAATCGGCAGGAATGTGGATTACACAGGAACCGTTTCCTATAGTTACACGGCGCCTAGCAAATCCAACCCAATAGGAATGATCGATCAGCCTGTCTTGTCGATCAGCTCAAACTGAAGGCCACCACTACTTCTCGCGGCGCGTTACCTGTTTCACTTAGGTGTCGGTGACGCGTCGCGAATTAGCGCACCTTGATTTGATCAGAGATATCGAAAGGACCCGCGCCCCGGGTGCGCTTTCAGCCGGAGCAATGGCAAAGCGATTGCGGAGACCAACTGGCGCAGCCAGTAAATCCTGCTCCCACAGCTAGCAATTTTTCTTAGTGAGCGCAGCTAACCTTGAAAAATGTTGCGCTGAGACGAATTCTGGGTGGGGTGTCAGCCCCAAATCCTATGTGCGCAAAGCCTTCGAGAAATATCTGGAATGCGGCATCTTTGCGCACGGCTTTGCCCGCGCCCGGTGCGACGATTGCGGACACGACTTTCTGGTGGCCTTCTCCTGCAAGGGCCGTGGCGTATGTCCTTCAGGCAACACGCGGCGCATGACCGAGACGGCGGCACACCTCACCGACCACGTCTTCCCCCGCCTGCCGGTGCGCCAGTGGGTGCTGTCGGTGCCCAAACGACTGCGTTACTTCATGCAGCGAGATGGCGCGGTGCTGGGCATGGTGCTGCGCATCTTTCTGCGGGTCATTGCACAAACGCTGCAAGTCAACAGCCCGGGTGCGGCCAATGCAGACAACGCAGCACTGCACATCGGCGCAATCGCCTTCAGTCACCACTTCGGCTCCAGCCTGAACGAACACGTTCACTTCCACGTCTGCGCAGTCGATGGCGTGTTTGAGGAAGTGGCGGGCGAGGGCGGTGCTGCCGCTCAAGCTCAAGCCCGTGCGTAGATGCGTGTGATGAAATGAAGCACCTGTGAGATGTGCGTTCGCACGTCAAAATCGACCGTGCGCAAAATGCGGGCGTAGTCGGCATCCGAAATTTCACCTGCGCGGACATCATTGACCGCGACTGACCAAAGCCCCGGGTCAGCAACGTCAATGCGAGCCGTCAGCTTTCGCCACCGACTTGCACTGAGCCAAAGGGCCAGGTGGCCAGTCATCGGTGCTCCCAATGCACCCAAGAGGAAACTAGGACCTGACAATCCAATAAAGGCCAGCAGAGTCCAAATGGCTCCGAACGAGAGCCAAAGTGCCCAAACAAATGTCTTGTTGTCACGCTGGAATCTAACCATTTCCAAGTGTGTGTTTTTGATACGGTTCATTGCGGTTCCTTTCGATCAAATGAGTGGGTAGCAGGCCGTCTTTATCGTCAACCGAGCCCTGTCGAAACTGCGCCCCATTGGGAATCAGCTCGAATTTGAAGGCTTGCAGGCGCTGCATGGTTGATTTCTTCGGAAGATAGGTCAGCATGCATCGGAGATGCACGATGTCAAATTCGATTGGCGGGTGTTCAGTGGACCTATTCGTTCGAGACATAAGTAGTCGTCCCTGAAAAATTCATTTTCACGCCAGCGCTAAACCCATTGCGCCGGAC
>CAYRBW010000065.1:0-10871 GCA_964422575.1 uncultured Limnohabitans sp. | reverse complement strand
CGAATACCCGTTTTGCTCGCAGTTGGCGGGTGGCTGGGACAAGCCTTGGATTTTGTACACCGCTGCTTTGTTCCATGACATTGCCAAAGGCCGAGGCGGTGACCACTCCAAACTGGGCATCGGCGAAGTGCGCACCTTCGCCCGCCAGCACCATCTGGACAAAAAAGACGCCCAATTGATCGAGTTTTTGGTGGGCGAACACCTGACCATGAGCCATGTGGCTCAAAAAGAAGACCTGAGTGACCCTGATGTCATTGGCCGCTTTGCGCAGCGCGTAGGCAACGAACGACGGCTCACCGCCCTTTATTTGTTGACGGTGGCCGACATCCGAGGCACCAGCCCCAAGGTGTGGAACGCCTGGAAAGGCAAGCTGCTCGAAGACCTGTACAAGTCCACCCTGCGCGTGTTGGGCGGACGTGCCCCCGATGCCAACGCCGAAGTCGAGGCCCGCAAGCGCGAGGCCCTGATCGAGCTGGCCCGCCACAGTGAACCGCACGAAGGTCAAAAAGCCCTCTGGGACACGTTGGACGTGGGCTACTTCATGCGCCATGACGCGTCGGACATCGCTTGGCACGCCCGCCAGCTGTCGCGTCACGTGGCCAAGCCCGCCGAAGGCTCACCCAAACCCATCGTGCGTGCACGAATCTCGCCTGTGGGCGAAGGGCTACAGGTGCTGGTGTTCACACCCGATCAAACCGATTTGTTTGCCCGCATTTGCGGCCACTTTGACCAATCGGGCTTCAGCATTCTCGACGCAAAAATCCACACCACACGCACCAACTGGGCTTTGGACACTTTTCAGATCGTGACCCCCGTGTTGCCCGAACATTACCGTGAGTTGCTGAGCATGGTCGAGTCGGGCCTGACACAGACCCTGGACAAGCAAGGCACCCTGCCCGCGCCCCCCCGTGGCAGGGTGTCTCGCCGGGTCAAGAGCTTTCCGGTCACACCCCGTGTCACCCTCAAGCCCGATGAAAAGGCGCAAAACTGGCTGCTCAGCATCTCGGCCAGCGACCGAATCGGCCTGCTCTACAGCATTGCCACCGTGTTGGCCCGCCACGGTATCAACCTACAACTGGCCAAAATCAGCACCTTGGGCGAGCGGGTCGAAGACACTTTCCTGGTCAGCGGTGCGGCTTTGCAGCAAAACAAGGCGCAGATCGAGATCGAGACCGAACTGCTGGCAGCGTTGCAAGCGGGCTGAATTTGCATGCATTCGGCCTCGTTGGTTGACATTGGGCGCTTGTCGTTCGCTTGTGTTTTTCATGCCAGACAAGCCCTGCCGCGCATCGGCCCAAGTCGACACCGGGGCCGAACGGGCTTGTGGATCGGCGCTGTGCTGCAACGCAGCGGCTTCATGCAGGTCCGCATTCACAAACTCTGCATCGCCTGCAAGCAAGCCCGAAGCGACAGTTGATCGGTACTGGGGGGATGTGCCAGCCCCTACGGTAAGCCTTCACGCGGCGGACGGTTCATGGGACTTCACCTCTTCGTCTTTATCCATCCCTACTTCGATGGTAATGGCCGCATCGGTCACTTCCTGATGAACACACTGCTGGCATCCGGCGGCTATCCATGGACGGTGATTCGAATGAGCCGAAGAGATGCCTACATGCAGGCGCTGGAAGCGGCGAGCGTCAAAGGCCAAATTACGCCACTGGCCGAATTCATTGCTCAGGAGATGAATGAATGGTCCCCAGAGCGCAAAACCACACACAACGCCAAGGAATAATGCCGCAGTGACATTACGGTCATCAGGCTGGGCTGGATCAATAGCCCAAACTTTGCCCCATTTCTCAACAAGCCAAGGCGCTTAGGCAAACAAGCCCTTGTACTGATCCCTCAGCAGATTCTTTTGCACTTTGCCCATGGTGTTGCGCGGCAGTTCAGGCACCACAAAGCAGCGCTTGGGAATCTTGAAGTTGGCCAGTTTGGCTTTTAACTGGGCGATGACGGCATCGGGTTGCACTGTCGCGCCCGCCTTGGCAGTCAGCACCGCCACACCCACCTCGCCAAAGTCCGGATGCGGCACGCCCACCACGGCGCTTTCGGCCACGCCCTTCATCTCGTTGATATAGCCCTCGATCTCGGCAGGGTAGACGTTGTAGCCGCCGCTGATGATCAGGTCTTTGCTGCGGCCCACAATGGTCACGTAGCCGCGCTCATCGACCTTGCCCACGTCACCGGTCTTGAAATAGCCGTCGGCGGTGAATTCTTCGGCGGTTTTTTCGGGCAGGCGCCAGTAGCCTTTGAACACATTGGGGCCTTTAACCTGGATGCCGCCAATCTCGCCCAACGGTAAGTCCTGGCCATCGTCACCACGAACGCGCAGTGAAACGCCAGGCAAAGGAAAGCCCACCGTGCCGCCTCGGCGCTCGGACTGCTTGGCATAGCGCTTGTCTGCGGCATAGGGGTTGGAGGTCAGCATGGCCGTTTCACTCATGCCGTAGCGCTCCAAAATGGTGTGGCCCGTGCGTTCTTGCCATTCGGTGAAGGTCTCGATCAGCAAGGGGGCCGAGCCCGCAATGAACAAACGCATTGGCTTGACGGTGGCCTGGTTGAGGCTCGGCTCGGCCAACATGCGGACATACAAAGTGGGCACGCCCATGAACACCGAGGCCTTGGCCATGTGGGCGATGGCACGTTGGGGGTCGAACTTGGCCATCCAGATCATTTTGCTGCCGTTGATCAGCGCGCCGTGGATGGCCACAAACAAGCCATGCACATGGAAGATGGGCAATGCGTGGATGAGCACGTCACCACGGCCTTCAGGCCCTCCGGTGGTCGCCCAGCCCCAATAGTCTTTCAGTGTCAAAGCATTGCTGAGCATGTTGCCGTGCGTCAGCATGGCCCCTTTGCTGCGCCCGGTGGTGCCGCTGGTGTACAAGATGGCGGCCAGGTCATCGGCCTGGCGTTTGACAGACTGGTGCTGGTCGCTGTGGTGGGCTGCACGCTCAAGCAAGCTGCCAGTGCGGTCTTCGTTCAGGGTGAACACATGCTGCGTGCCGGCCTTGAACGCGATCTTGCTGACCCAGCCAAAGTTGGCACCACTGCACACGACCACAGCGGGCTCGGCGTTGCCAATGAAGTACTCGATCTCGGCGCGCTGATAGGCCGTGTTCAGCGGCAAGAACACATAACCGGCCCGCAAAGTGGCCAGGTACAGCATCATCGCTTCCACCGATTTTTCGACCTGCACCGCCACGCGACTGCCCACGGGCAAGTCGAGCGATGTCAGCAGATTGGCCATCATGGCGGTGGCACGGTCCAGATCTCGCCAGCTGTAGTGCAGACCTTCGTCGGTTTCGACAGCCACCTCATCCAGGTCAGATGGGAAAGCTGCGCGCAATGCGGTAAATAGGTTTTGATCGCTCATGTCAATGAAGGTAGTAGATAAACCGTGCGCTCAAGATGGCGCTCAATCGAGTTTGGCGCCAGAGGCCTTGACCACTAGCGACCATTTCCTGAGTTCAGCTTTGATGAAGGCATCGAACTGAGCCCCGATCAAATTGGGGAACTCGGCACCCTGCGAGGCCCACACGGCTTTGGCCTCGTCGGTCAGGACTCCTTTGCGAATTTCCTCCACAGCGCGGGTCTGGGCATCCGCTGGCGAGCCCTTGGGCGTCCACACACCGTACCAGGTCGAAACGGTGTACTCCGGTAAACCCAACTCGGCCGAGCAAGGCACATCCGGGAAAGCCGGATTGCGTTTGGCTCCCGAGACCATCAGCGCCTTGATGCGCCCACCCTTGATGTGAGCTGCGGAAGAGCCCAGCCCATCAAACATCATGTCCACATTGCCCGCAATCAGATCTTGCAGCGCGGGCCCAGCGCCGCGGTAAGGAATGTGGGTGATGAAAGTTTGGGTTTGGAGCTTGAAAAGTTCGCCCGCCAAATGGTGCGATGTGCCGCCACCGGCCGAACCGTAATTCAGGCGTCCGGGGTTCTTTTTAACGAATTCAAGAAAGGATTTGAAATCAGCCGCAGTGACCTTCTTGGGATTGACCACCAGCACCTGCGGCACATTGGCCACCAGAATCAGCGGTGTCAAATCCCGCTCCAGGTCGTAGTCGAGTTTGGCATACATGAAAGGCGCAATCGTGTGGTGCACCGCGCCCATGAACAAGGTGTAGCCGTCTGGCGTGGCCTTGGCTGCCAAACCCGCACCCAGGGTGCCGCCTGCGCCGCCCCGGTTGTCGATGATCAGCTGCTTGCCTGTCAATTTGGAAAACTGTGCCGACAGGGGCCGCGCAAACGCATCGGTGCCCCCACCTGCCGGGAACGGCACGATCATCGTGACCGGCTTGGCTGGCCAGGCAGACTGCGCCTGCACAGCGCCCGCGCCCAGCGCAGCGGCACTGGCCGCCAGCTTGAGAACACTGCGGCGATCGATATTTGAATTGAATAAAGTCATGTCTGTCTCCTTTGGGTTTTGAATGAAATGGCACAAATCGCGTGGTTAAAAATAAAGGCGCTCGACGTCGTCTGAAACGGCAATTTTGCCCTTGGCAAGCTCATGCCGGTAACGATCCAGTTTTCGCGGATCGTACAGATAGTTCACCATCAGGCCAAACGATTGCTTGACGCCTTTGTTGGACATGTCAGCAGCCCAATTGACTTGTTCGACCCGCGCGCCATTGCCCAGATGAAAGCGTGCAACGGGATCGCTTGGGCGCTCTTCGCTGAGCTCCTTGCCCAAATAGTGCGCAGCGCAGCCCATCAGCCACTGGCGCAAAGCTGACCGCTCGGACAAGGTGGGCAACTGTTCCAAGGAAGACAACACATGACCGGCGGTAGCGGGCTCAAAGCCCACCGCGCGGCCCAACTGGCCGCGCATTTTTTCGGGCGTTGCTTCCAGCATGCGCTCGGCGTTTTTAGTGAGCCAGGACCTGAAGCCCGGAATCGGCGACAGAGTCGCAAAAGTCTTGAGTTTGGGAAAGTCAGTGCGCAAGGTCTCGACCACCCGCTTGATCAGTGAGTCACCAAAGCTCACGCCCTTGAGACCCGGCTGCGTGTTGCTGATGGAGTAAAAATCGCGGTCGTGGCCCGGCTCAGGTCCACCGCTTCGGCCAACTCGTCCAGCAGCGGGTTGATGCTGGTGGCGATATCGTCCATGAACGCCACCTCCACAAAAATCAGCGGCTCGTCGGGCAGACGGGGGTGAAAGAAACCATAGCAGCGGCGGTCCGAATCGAGCCGGTTCTTCACATCGCCCCAGCTCTTGATGTCGTGCACTGCCTCGTACTTGATCAGCTTTTCAACCAAGCTCGCGGGCGAGTCCCAGCTGATGCGGCGCAACTCCAAAAAGGCCACATCGAACCAGGTCGTGAACAAATTTTCGAGTTCGGCTTCGAGCGCCAGCAAACGCTTGTTTGATTTGAGTGCGGGCACGAGTTCCTGGCGCAAATCCACCAGAAAGCGCATGCCCTCTGGGAACACCGCAAAGCGTTGCAACAGCCGGGTGCGCGGCGACACCAGCGCCTTGCGCAAGCGAATTTCGGCCACCCCTTCGTCGGGCGTGCCCACAGAAGCTTCGTACTGTTCGCGGGCGGCCTTGACCTTGGTCGCGTCGGGCGCAAACTGCTCGCTCATCAGCAGCCAGCAGTCCTGGCGCTGCTCAGGCGTGGCCTTGGCGTACCACTGGGCCACACCCCGAGCACGTTTGCCGCCTTCCACCTCACTCACACTGGGGTCGACGATGGCTTGTAGTTCGGTCAGGGTGCGACGCAGCACGCGGGGCGACAAGGCTTCTTCTTTTTGGCGCAAAGTGGCATTGAGTCGTTCGCGCGAAGAGCGCGCCTGCGGCTCTTTGACTGTAGCGGCTTTGGCACTGCGTACCTCGGGCTTGCCCTCAGGTGCTGGCACCGTTGACTTGCCAGCTGCGGTCTTGCCTGCAGGCAGCCAACCAGCCACTTTGCGGCCAATCCATTCGGATGTGTTCATGCCGACTCCCTCAGTTTGTCGTGTTCTGAGCTGACGGCGGCAATGCGGCTCTTGCTCTGGCGGGTCAGCTGGCGCAAGGCTTCGCGCTGGCGCGTCAAATGGGTGCGCATGGCGGCGTCCGCTCCTTGCGCGTCACGAGCTTTCAAGGCGGCAAAAATCGCCATGTGTTCCGTCAACGACTGGGCAAGGCGCCCCGGTGCATTGAGCTGCTGCAAGCGGGCCAGCTTGAGAATCTTGCGCAAATCACTGATCACCTGAGCCAACCACTTGTTGTCAGCAATGGTGATGATGGCTTCATGAATTGCGTAGTTGGCCGCGTAATAGTCAGGGATGCGGCCTTGCGCCGCACTGTCCTGCAGCTGGGTGTGCAGGCTTTCAAGTGCCTCGATGTCGGCATCTGTCGCCTGCTGAGCAGCCTCAAAGGCACAGCGCCCCTCCAACAAGGCGATGACAGGGAAAATATCGTCCAGGTCCTGCTCGGTGACTTCGTTGACAAAACTGCCCCTGCGCGGCTCATGGCGAATCAAGCCCTCGGCCGACAAAACCTTAAGCGCTTCACGCAGCGGCGTGCGCGAAATGGCCAGTTTTTCACACAGCCGCGGCTCGTCCACGAACGTGCCCGGCGTGAGATCGCCTGCAAAGATCAGTGATCGCAGCTGCTCTGCCACTTGGTCATGCAAGGAATTGACGTGTACGGCCATGGAAATGCCTTTGTAATTTCCGATAATTATGCGTAATTACAAGTAATCAAAGCGTGAGGTGTCGGGCAAACACCACACTTTCAAGCCCGGGATATACCCTGATTCAAGAAAGCCGCATCTCAGGCAGCCGACAGCCGACCCAGGCGGCTTGTGACCCCCCGTGCACCGTAGCGGCCCATATCGAACCCTTCGGTGCGGATGGTCGGCTGGCGACCCGAGATCTGATCGGCCAACAACTGTGCGCTGCCGCAGGCCATGGTCCAGCCCAGTGTGCCGTGACCCGTGTTGAGGTAAAGCCCGCTCAGCGCGGTGGCACCCACCAGAGGTGTTCCGTCTGGCGTCATGGGACGCAGGCCGGTCCAAAACTGGGCCTGCGCCAGGTCTCCACCCGGAAAGAGTTCGCGCGTGACTTTTTCGAGCGTGGCGCGGCGTCGCGCGTTCAGGCTCAAATCAAATCCGGCCAGCTCGGCCATGCCGCCCACACGCAGACGGTCACCCAGCCGCGTCAGCGCAATCTTGTAGGTCTCGTCCAGCACGGTCGACTGCGGAGCCAGCGCGGCATCGCGCAGCGGCATGGTGAGCGAATAGCCCTTGACCGGGTACACCGGGATGTCGAGCCCCAGAGGCAGCAACAGATCACGTGAATAACTGCCTGCGGCCAGCACCACGGCATCGGCGTGCAATCGCTCGCCTGCTGCAGCCCCATGCGCTCCCGCCAGCTGCAGCCCCATGACGCGATCACCCTCGCGCACCAAGGACTGCACCGTGCAAGACAGACGCAGCTTCAAGCCCAAAGCGCTGGCGCGGTCGGCCAACTGACGGGTGAACAGATGGCAGTCGCCTGTTTCGTCGTTGGGCAGCCGCAGGCCACCACTGATCGGCACCTGGGCCTTGCCCAGCGCAGGCTCTGCACGGCAGACCCCGGCTGCGTCGAGCAGTTCAAAAGGCACACCGCACTCTTGCAGAACGGCCACATCGCGCGCCGCAGCGTCGAGCTGGGCTTGGCTGCGAAACAGCTGCAAAGTTCCTTGGGTGCGTGCGTCATAGGACAGCCCGGTTTCGGTGCGCCAGGCACGCAGGCAGTCACGGCTGTACTCGGACAGGCGCATCATGCGTTCCTTGTTGACCGCATAACGGTCGGCCGAGCAGTTGGCCAGCATGGCCGCCATCCAGCGCCACTGAAACAGGCTGCCGTCCGGGCGAAAAGCCAGCGGTGAATGGGTCTGAAACAGCCATTTCAGTGCTTTCAGCGGGATGCCCGGCGCTGCCCAGGGCGTGGAATAACCCGGCGAGACTTGACCTGCGTTGGCAAAGCTGGTTTCCTGCGCCACATCGCTTTGGCGCTCCACCAAGGTGACCTCTGCGCCTTGGCGTAACAGCGCCCAGGCTGTGCTCACCCCGATCACCCCACCACCCAGTACCACCACTTTCATGTCAGCCTCGCTATTGACTTGATATCTGGTGATGTTATGGATTCATAACAAGAAAATTTTCTGAATTGATGTCTAATGACGGGAAATTCAACCAAACACTGGGCCTCAACACGGGCCTTCGCCACACAATGTCTGACCCTGACCGCATTGACCTCAAAATCCTCGATTTGCTACAACGCCATGGCCGTATGTCGGTCACCGAAGTGGGCGATCAAGTGGGCTTATCGACCTCCCCGTGCTCTGAACGCATCAAACGACTCGAACGCCAGGGCCTGATCACCGGTTACCACGCCAAGGTCGATGCCGCCGCTTTGGGCAAGCCATTGCTGGTTTTCATCGAAATCACGCTGTCGCAAAAATCGCCACAGGTCTTTGAAACCGTGCGGCGCGAGGTGGGCCTGATGCCCGAAGTGCTGGAATGCCACCTGGTCTCGGGCAGCTTTGATTACCTGGTCAAGGCCCGCCTACGCGCCATGAACGATTACCGGGAAATGCTGGGCACCATCCTCAACAAGATACCGGTGCCCGCGCAGTCCAACAGTTATGTGGTGATGGAAGAGATCAAGGAAAGCAGCGTTTTGCCGCTGGACCGCTGAGATCAGCCCAGGGCGTTAAGGTTCAAACCGAACGACGGTCATTCCATGCCCACAGCAGTGCGCCGCCCACGATCATGGGCACACACAGCCACTGGCCCATGCTCATGCCCAGGCTGAGCAGGCCCAAGTGCGCATCAGGTTCGCGGACGTACTCGGCCACAAAGCGGAACACGCCGTATCCAAACAGGAACGCAAATGCAACCTGCCCTTGCGCTCGCGGCTTGCGGGCGTAAAGCCACAGCAACACGAACAGCAAAATGCCTTCCATCAGGAACTGATAGATCTGCGAGGGGTGGCGCGGCAGATCGCCAGCGCCACGGAACAACATGGACCATGGCAGGCTCGGGTCAGCCACACGGCCCCAGAGTTCCCCGTTGATGAAGTTGCCAATGCGCCCTGCGGCCAGACCTGTGGGCACGCAGGGTGCCACAAAGTCCATGACCTGCAGGAAAGGTCTTTTGCGCGACCAAGCGAACCAGACCATCGCAGCGATCACGCCCAGCATGCCGCCATGAAAGCTCATGCCGCCTTGCCAGACAGCAAAGACTTCCAGCGGGTTGGACAGGTAATAAGCCGGTTTGTAAAACAGGCAATACCCGATACGGCCCCCCAAAATAACGCCCAAGACGCCCAAAAACAGGATGTCTTCGATGTCCTTTTTTTGCCAATGCGGTAGCTTGCTAAAGGGCAAATGCCCCAGCCGACGTGTGCCGAGCCCATAGAAAAGACCAAAAGCGGCCAGGTAGGTCAAGCCATACCAGTGCACAGCCAATGGCCCCAATTGAAGGGCAACAGGGTCAATTTGGGGATGAATCAACATGCGCTCGGGTCCGCGACTCAGTCAAGCAAAGACAAATCGCGCACAGCACCTTTGTCAGCCGAAGTGGCCAACAAGGCATACGCCTTGAGCGCCGCAGAGATTTTGCGAGGACGTGGCAGCACAGGCTTCCAACCGAGCTTGTCTTGCTCGGTGCGGCGACCCGCCAACTCGTCATCGCTGACGAGCACGTTGATGCTGCGGTTGGGAATATCGATGCGAATGCGGTCACCGTTCTTGACCAAACCGATCGTGCCGCCCGCTGCCGCTTCGGGTGAGCAATGACCAATCGACAGGCCCGATGTGCCGCCCGAAAAACGACCATCGGTCAGTAAGGCGCAAGCTTTGCCCAAGCCTTTGGACTTGATGTAGCTGGTGGGGTAAAGCATTTCCTGCATGCCGGGGCCACCTTTGGGGCCTTCGTAGCGCACGACGACGATGTCGCCCGCTTTGACCTTGTCGCTCAGGATGTTTTCCACGGCTTCATCTTGTGACTCGACCACATGGGCCGGGCCTTCAAACACCAGCAGGCTGTCATCCACGCCAGCGGTTTTGACAACACAACCGTCCAATGCGATGTTGCCGCGCAGCACGGCCAAGCCACCTTCCTTGTTGAAGGCGTGGTCGATAGAGCGGATGCAGCCTTCGGCACGGTCAGTGTCCAAACTGGGCCAGCGCGCATTTTGGCTGAACGCCACTTGAGTGGGCACGCCACCTGGGCCCGCCATATAGAAATGTTTGACCGCGTCAGAAGGGTTGCGCGCAATGTCCCATTGGTCCAAGACTTCTTTCATGGTCTTGCCCAGCACGGTGCCCACATCGGTATGCAGGCGGCCTGCACGGTCCAACTCTCCTAAGATGCCCATGATGCCGCCTGCACGGTGCACGTCTTCGATGTGGTACTTGTTCGTATTGGGTGCGACCTTGCACAGCTGAGGCACGATCTTCGACATGCGATCAATGTCGGCCATGGTGAATTCAATTTCAGCTTCTTGTGCAATTGCCAAAATGTGCAGGATGGTGTTGGTCGAGCCGCCCATGGCGATGTCCAAAGCAATCGCGTTTTCAAACGCTTTGAAGCCCATCGAACGTGGCAACACCGAGGCGTCCTCTTGCTCGTAATAGCGCTTGCACAAATCCACAATCGTGCGCCCGGCTTGCTTGAACAGCTGCTCGCGGTCAGCATGCGTGGCGACCACGGTGCCGTTACCAGGCAAGGCCAAGCCCAAAGCTTCGGCCAAACAATTCATGGAGTTGGCGGTGAACATGCCGGAGCAGGAACCGCAGGTCGGGCAAGCCGAGCGCTCGATTTCGGCCAGATCGGCATCACTCACCTTGTCGTCGGCGGCCATCACCATGGCGTCGATCAGGTCGAGCTTCT
>CAYRBW010000064.1:0-10902 GCA_964422575.1 uncultured Limnohabitans sp. | reverse complement strand
GGCCACCGCCACATGCGTCATCGCGCCGTAGCTGGCGTCGTGCCAAGTCTCGATCAGGCGCTGGGTTTCTTTGAGGATGGCGGGTTCTTTTTCGACAACGCTGTCGGGTGGTAGGCCGCCTTGCGACTGCCCCACGCTCATGCTGCCGCGCGTGGCCGTGAAGCGCATGCCCATGGCGTGCGCCGCTTCGATGCTGTCGTCCAAGCGCACGCCGTTGGGGTAGATGTAAAGGTGGTCGGAGCTGGTGGTGCAGCCGCTCAGCAACAACTCGGCCATGGCCACCTGGGTGCTGACCTGCACCATCTCGGGCGTGAGCCCGGCCCACAGCGGGTAGAGCCCGCGCAGCCAGCCAAACAGCTCGGCGTTTTGCACGCCAGGAATCGCCCGCGTGAGCGACTGGTACATGTGGTGGTGCGTGTTGATCAGCCCCGGCACCACCACATGGCGGCGGGCGTCGATCACCTCGTCGACTTGTTTGACCAGTTCATCGGTGTTTTCGATCGCAGGGATGATGCGTTCGATGCGGCCATCACGTATCAATAGCGAGGCGTCATTCAATTCGGTGTTGGCATCGTCCATCGTGGCGATGCAGCGGGCGCGGTGGATCAGCAGCGTGGTCATGGACTTGTCCTTGGCAAGGTGTGAAACAAGTCGCGGCCGAATCCCCTGGACCCGCGTGAGCGGGAGAGGGCGAGCACCACGTTGCCGCGCGTCCCGGGCTGTGCAGTGGGTCAGATTTTAAGCAGACGTCGCGCTTCGCTCGCAACCAGCTTCGAGGGTGATGATGAAAGTTTGCCGCATCGTTTGACCCGACGGATAAGGAAAGGACAAACAGCCGCTTTACACTGGTCAAATCTGCTGCGTCTACATTCGTGAGGACATACATGGCATCACCTGCATATAACCTGGCCAGATTCGATTTTGTTTCCATACGATTAACCGTGCTTTGCGCTCAGACAGGTAGCTTGACCATCGCAGCTCGACATTGCAACTTGGTTTTGCCTGCAGCCAGTCGACGCGTAAAGGACTTGGAGACAACGATTGGGTGTCAATTATTCGAACGACATTCGCGTGGCTTGACCATGACCGCTGCTGGACGCGTGTTCATGCGACGAGGTCTGGCATTGCTTCAGGAGATGGATGCGCTGGCAACGGAATTGGCAGATCTTCAGGTGGGCGTTGCACGGCATGTACAGTTGTTTGCAGGGACTGCTGCCATCAATCAATTTTTGCCACCATTGATGGCGGAATACAGCGTATTGCATCCCGAGGTGCAAGTTGATCTTGAAGAGCAGGTTTCTGAGCAAGTGGTCTTGGCTTTGCGTGAAGGGCGAGCCGATGTGGGCATTTTTGTGGAAGGTCCCAATACCGATGGCTTGGAAGTTCTGGACTTTCGCAAGGATGAGTTGGTGCTGATCCTGCGACGCGAGCATGATTTGATGGCGAAAACAGCAGTGAGCTTTGTGGATACGCTGGATGAGTCTTGGATCAGTCTCAATCCGGGTGCGGCCTTATTGCATCAGCAACAAAGTGCGGCCATGGCGGCAGGGCGGCCTTTGAAGTTGCGCATGCAAGTACGCAGCTTTGATGCCGTCGGTCACATGGTGGTGTCGGGCTTGGGTATTGCTTTATTGCCCAAACAGGCAGCCATGCCTATTGTGCGGGCTTTGAAGCTTGGCTGGCGTCCTCTGACCGATGCTTGGGCGCATCGTTGCTTGAAAGTGGCGATCCGCAAGGAGGCCGATTCGGTAGTCACAGATTTCAGAGATTTTTTGCAGATGCCTTCGCAAACCGCGAAGGCTGACTGTTCAAGCAAGAAATAGACTCGGCCCCGCCTGCGTATCAAACTGCGCGGCATGAACACACACAAGCCCTTTGCACAGGCGTCGGCCCCTTTAAGTGCCTTAACTGGCCTGAAGGTGCTGGAGCTGGGTCAGCTGATCGCGGGGCCGTTTGCCGCCAAGACCTTGGCCGACTTTGGCGCCGAAGTCATCAAGATTGAACCGCCAGACAGCGGTGACCCGCTGCGCAAATGGCGCATGCTCAAGGACGGGACCTCGGTGTGGTGGCAGGTGCAGTCGCGCAACAAGCGTTCGCTGGCGCTGGATTTGCGCACGGCCGAGGGGCAAGCGCTGGTGCGCCAATTGGCCGCCGAGGCCGATGTGCTGATTGAAAACTTCCGGCCCGGTGCGCTCGAAGGTTGGGGCCTGTCGCCCGATGTGTTGATGGTCAGCAATCCGCGCTTGATCGTGCTGCGCATCAGCGGTTATGGGCAGACCGGCCCTTATCGCAATCGTCCTGGGTTTGGCGTGATTGGCGAAGCCATGGGTGGTTTGCGCCATCTGACGGCTGAGCCAGGGCGTGTGCCTGTTCGGGTGGGCGTGAGCATTGGGGACACCTTGTCGGCATTGCACGGAGTCATCGGCATCTTGCTGGCTTTGCAGCACAGGCACAGCACCGGTCAAGGTCAGGTCATCGATGTGGCTTTGTACGAGGCGGTGTTCAACTGCATGGAGAGCCTGTTGCCCGAATACAGTGCTTTCGGGGCGGTGCGCGAACCCGCTGGCAGCGCCTTGCCAGGCATCGCACCCACCAATGCCTACCTCTGCCAAGACGGCGCTTATGCCTTGGTGGCGGGCAATGGCGACAGCATTTTCAAACGCCTGATGGCTTTGATCGAGCGCCCGGACTTGGCCAACGATCCGGCGCTGACCGACAATTCAGGTCGGGTCGCACGCGTGTCCGAACTGGACGCCTCCATCGGTGCATGGGCTGCCCAACGCCCGGTGGCCGAGGTGCTGGAGGCGCTGGACAAAGCGGCCGTACCAGCAGGGCGCATTTACACCGTGGCCGACATCGCCGCCGATCCTCACTACCAGGCACGGGGCATGTTGCAAGCGTTGGTCATGGACGACGGCAGCACCCTGAAGGTGCCCGGTATCGTTCCCAAGCTGTCGGCCACTCCGGGTCAGCATCGGCGAAACGCGCCTCAGCTGGGGCAGGACACCGACCAGATTTTGACGGAGATGGGTTTGACGACCGATCAAATCCAGTCTTTGAAAGCGCGTGGCATTGTGGGGAGCAAAGCGTGAAGCAAAAAATTCTTTTCAATGAGGTGGTAACCCGTGACGGCTTTCAGATGGAGCCGGATTTTGTGTCCACGGACCACAAGGTGGCCCTCGTCAATGCGCTGAGCCAATGCGGATACGCCAAGATTGAGGTGACCTCTTTCACTTCTGCCAAGTCCATCCCGATGCTGCGCGATGCCGAAGAGGTGATGGGGCGCATTGAACGCGTGCCGGGTGTGGAGTACACCGTGCTGGTGCCCAACTTGCGTGGGGCTGAGCGGGCGATGGAGTCGCGGCCTGACGAGTTCAACTTAGTGATGTCCACCTCAGAGACACACAATTTGGCCAACTTGCGCATGCCGCGTGAGCACAGCTTTTCGGCTTTGCGCGAGGTGATCGCACGCTATGGCGCGCAGGTGCCCATCAATGTGTCTTTATCGGTCTGTTTTGGTTGCCCGATGGAGGGCGAAGTGCCTCAGGCCGAGGTGATGCGCTGGGCACAGCACTTTGCCGACCTGGGCGTGCGTGGCTTGACGATTTGCGACACCACGGGCATGGCCCACCCCGAGCAGGTGGCTCAAATGTGCGATGCACTGCAATCGCGGTTTCCCACATTGCAACTGACTCTGCACTTCCACAACACACGGGGCATGGGTCTGGCCAATGTGCTGGCGGCTGCGCAATCGGGCATTAACCGCTTCGATGGCTCTTTAGGCGGTTTAGGCGGTTGCCCATACGCACCCGGTGCCAGTGGCAACATCAGCAGCGAAGACGCCATCCACATGTTGGATGCCATGGGCTACGACACGGGCATGGACTTGGATCGCTTGTTGCTCATTGCGCGTGATTTGCCTGCAATCGTGGGCCATGCGGTGCCTGGCCAGGTGGCCAAAAGCGGCCGTATCACCGATTTACACCCTGCGCCACCGTCGGTGGCTGAATTGAAAAAGGCATTGTCATGATCGATCACCTCGACCACCTGGTTTTGACCACGGCCCGCGAGACCGAATGTGTGGACTTTTACACCCGCGTGCTTGGCATGCAGCTCGAAAGCTTTATTGGTGGCACGCCGCCTGTCGAGCGCCGCGCTTTCAAATTTGGCAACCAGAAGATCAACTTGCATGTGCAGGGCCGCGAGTTCGAGCCCAAGGCCCATTTGCCTGTGCCTGGGGCGCTCGACTTGTGTTTCATCGTGCAAGTCTCACTCGAAGAAGTGATGGCCAAACTGCAATCCTGCAACTGGCCGATTGTGGAAGGCCCGGTGGTGCGCACGGGGGCAACTGCCAAGATCCGCTCGGTCTATGTTCGTGACCCGGATTTCAATTTGATCGAACTGTCCGTTTTGATTTGATTTTTTAAAACAAGCAAGGAGACCTGTATGCAAAGACGTGAATGGATCATCGGTGCCACGGCAACCGTCATGGCGATGGCTTGGGGACAGATTGCACTCGCCCAAGGCAAATTCCCAGAACGCCCCATCACCATTGTGGTGCCTAGCGCTCCCGGTGGTTCGACTGACTTTACGGCGCGTTTGATCGCCGAGCCTTTGTCTCGTGCGTTGGGTCAACCGGTGGTGGTGGACAACAAGGCCGGGGCCTCGGGCAACATCGGTAACCAGCACGTGGCCAAGGCCAAGCCCGATGGGTACACCCTGCTGCTGGCATACAGTGGTTATCAGGTGGGCAATCCCCACCTGTTCAAGAAAGCCGGCTGGGACCCGATCAAGGATTTCGTGCCTGTAGCCATGCTCACGCGTGCGCCGCAGGTGGTGGCTACCCGGACCAATTTGCCGGCAAACAACCTGCGCGAACTGATCGCTTATGCCAAAGCCAATCCGAATAAGCTGAACTACGCGTCTTCGGGCAACGGTTCTATCCAGCACATCGCGGGCGAACTCTTCAAGCAAATGACCGGCACGTCGCTCACGCACGTGCCTTACAAAGGCGCTGGGCCTGCAGTGCAAGATCTGCTCGGTGGGCAAGTTGATTTGTTTTTCACCACGCCAGCATCGGTGGTCAGTCACATCAAGGCTGACAAGCTCAAGGGTCTGGCGGTCACCAGCGGTGCACGCCTGAGTTCATTGCCTCAGGTGCCGACAACACGGGAATCTGACCTCAAGGACTTCACACTGGATTCCTGGTTTGCACTGTATGCGCCTGCGGGAACACCCAACGAAGTGGTGCAGCAAATCAATACCGAAATTGCCAAAATACTGGCGTTCCCAGAGATTAAGAAAAAAGCCGAAGATGCCGGCACTCTGGTCGATTACATGGGGCCTGCGCAGCTGGGCGATTACACCCGCAAAGAACTGGCCTATTGGGGGCGAGTGATTCAAGACGCGAAGATCACTGCGGATTGAGGCTGATGGGGGCACATGAAAATCGTTTTTCTTGACCGCGACACCCTATCGCCCGAAACGACGTTG
Organism: uncultured Limnohabitans sp.; assembly: GCA_964422575.1. Classification (GTDB taxonomy): domain Bacteria; phylum Pseudomonadota; class Gammaproteobacteria; order Burkholderiales; family Burkholderiaceae_C; genus Limnohabitans_A. Next base: position 5,409 of record CAYRBW010000064.1, on the reverse strand, counting down.
CGCGCCCCTGCTTTCGACCATGAGTGGGTGCAGTATGGTCGCACGGCTGCTCATGAGGTGGCTGCGCGCATTGCAGACGCTGACTTCGTCATCGTCAACAAGGTCAAGCTGCCCGCCCAGGTGCTGGCCCAGGCGTCCCAACTCAAACTGATCGCCGTGGCCGCCACAGGTACAGACAACATTGATTTGGCCGCCTGTCAGCAGCGCGGCATCGTCGTCAGCAACGTGCGTAACTACGCCTTGCACACCGTGCCCGAACACACTTTTGCGTTGATCTTTGCATTGCGCCGCAGCATTTGCGCATACCACGATGCCGTCAAATCCGGACGCTGGCAAGAAGCTGCTCAGTTCTGCTTTTTTGATCATCCGATCCGTGACCTGGCGGGCTCGACATTGGGCGTGATTGGCGACGGTGTGCTGGGCCAAGCAGTAGCCAGCATTGGACGTGCGCTGGGCATGCGCGTGATTTTTTCGGCACACAAAGGCCGCACAGGTCAAGGCAGCTTGTACACGCCGTTTGAAGAGGTGCTGCGCCAGGCCGATGTGCTCACGCTGCATGCCCCCTTGAATGCGAACACCCACCACATAATAAGTGCAGCTGAATTCGCGCAGATGACGCGCCAACCTTTGCTCATCAACACCGGGCGAGGGGGGCTGGTAGATGAAGCAGCGGTAGGCCCCGCATTACAAGCAGGTCACATTTCTGGCGCAGCATTTGACGTGACCAGTGTGGAGCCACCACCGGTCGACCACCCCTTTATGGCCTTGCTGGACCGAGCCGACTTCATCCTCACCCCGCATGTGGCCTGGGCCAGCTCCGAGGCCATCCAAGCGCTGGCTGACCAACTCATCGACAACATTGAAGCTTTTGTGCGTGGGCAGCTTGTGAATCAAGTGATTCAGAGAGCATGAGTTCTGTGTGCATCGATTGCGAAACCCTTTATCCTTGGGGTTCGCATTTGATCTGATTGATATTCTGATGATTGATCCCCAAACCGCACTACGACACCTCTATGACGTGGCCGTACAGCGCGCCTTACCCCTGCACAACACGGCGGCCTATTTGCCCTCATCACCGAAGGGCCGTACCCTGGTGCTGGGCGCAGGCAAAGCGGGTGGTGCGATGGCGCAGGCGGTCGAAGCTTTGTGGCCATCTGATAAACCGCTGTCGGGCCTGGTGGTCACGCGTTACGGCCACATACCACCACGTCCTGCGGGCTTGCCCGAGCGCATTGAGGTGGTCGAGGCTGCACACCCGGTGCCCGATGCGGCGGGCTTGCAAGCCGCCGAGCGGATTTTGGAACTTACGAAAGGCCTGACAGCCGACGACTTGGTGCTGTGCCTGATTTCCGGCGGCGGCTCGTCGCTGCTGACTTTGCCCGCCGACGGCATCAGCTTGCAGCTCAAACAAGACATCAACCGCCAGTTGCTGGCCAGCGGGGCGAACATTGCCGAGATGAACTGCCTGCGCAAGCACCTCTCGCGCATCAAGGGCGGGCGCTTGGCAGCAGCTTGTGCGCCTGCGCGTGTGGTCACGCTCACCATCAGTGATGTGCCGGGCGATGACCCGTCCATCATCGCCAGCGGCCCCACCGTGCCCGATGCCAGCACCTGCGCCGATGCGCTGGCCATCTTGCAACGCTACGCCATTCAAGTGCCGAGTGCAGTGCAAGAGGCGTTGCAGGCAGGCACATGGGAAACGCCCAAACCCGGCTCACCTGTGTTTGCAGGCCACGCCTTGCACATGATTGCCACGCCCCAGCAGTCTTTGGAAGCGGCTGCCGAGGTGGCGCGGGCGCAAGGTTTGAATGCTTACATCTTGAGCGACGAGATCGAGGGTGAGTCGCGTGAGGTGGGCAAGGTGCATGCAGCGTTGGCGCGTGCGGCGGCTCGGGGGCAGGGGCCGTTCCAGAAGCCTTGTGTGGTTTTGAGCGGCGGCGAAACCACCGTCACCATCAAACCCCAGCCCGCAGGCACGCCGCGTGGGCGTGGCGGCCGAGCAGGCGAGTTCTGCATGGGCTTGGCCCAAGCGCTGCAAGGTCAGCCAGGTGTGTGGGCACTGGCCGCTGACACCGATGGCATCGACGGCATCGAGGACAACGCAGGCGCACAAGTGGCCCCTGACACCCTGGCTCGTGCTGCAGCGCTGGGGCATAAGGTAGACGAGCACCTTCAGCGCAACGATGCGTACGGTTTTTTTGAGTCCTTGGGCGATCTCGTCATCACCGGGCCCACGCACACCAATGTGAACGATTTCCGGGCGATTTTGGTGATCTGATCCGATGCCCGTGGGCTTGCCGGTACATGTCTCCAGGAGGCAAGCCAGGTATTGATTTGCGTCAAAGCTGCAAGCCCTGTGCTCTGGCACATTCAGAGCCATCATGTTGGATACCTCTTTGCCCCTATCGCCCGAACCCATCGCCAGTCTGTTGGCGGGCTCCGTCTTGCTGCGTCGCGGTGATGCTGTGGATCGCATCGTCCATGTCATGCAAGGGCGGGTGATTTTGGGGGTGATGACGCAAGGGGAAATGACGCACCAACTGGGCGTGGTTGAAGGGCCTTTCTGGCTGGAAGCGGCATCAGGTTTGTTGGGTTTGCCGCATGTGGTTGATGCTGTGGCCGAAACACCCGTGCAGCTCCAATATGTCAGCGTCCCCGACTTCGTGGGTGAAGTGAATGCCTTGCCTGAGGCTTCGCAAAACCTGTTGATGGACATGGCCCGTTCGCAGCGCCAACAAACCGAATTGGGTGTGAGCCGTTTGGCCAAAGACGCTGATGCACGCTTTGCAGAATGGCTTCTGCGCCACGCAGAGACCAATGTGCAGATGGGAGGCTTGGCCGTCACTCTGCATGAACGCAAACGAACCATTGCTGCGCAATTGGGTATTGCGCCAGAAACCTTCTCGCGTGTGCTGCGTCATTTGCGTGAGCGCCAACTCATCAGCGGTGCGGGGCGTGTGCTTGGGTTGCCCAACCCGCAAGCCCTGCGCGAGCTGGCGGGGGTCTGATCACATTTTGCAAATTGGGGGATGCCCTGATCCAAGCCAAATTTGCCCTACCATTGCTGGAACCCATCTTTTTCAACGCCACATGCCTGCCCTTTACCTCAGTGAAATCGAAGCCCCCAGCCGCGCTGAAGTGGATGCTTTGCGAGGCCTGACTCTGCTGGAATTTGGCACCGAGTGGTGCGGACACTGCCGTGCGGCTCAGCCCGTCGTGGCACAGGCTCTGGCGGAACTGCCGCACTGGCAGCACCTCAAGGTGGAAGACGGCTCGGGTCGGGCGCTTGGGCGGTCGTATCGCGTCAAACTTTGGCCCACGCTGGTCTTCTTGCGGGATGGACACGAAGTCGCCCGTTTGGTGCGTCCTGCATCGCCCCATGAATTGAAGGCGGTCGGCTTGAGTTTGGGCGGTGTTTGATCGTTTTGAAGGGGCGTTTGGGCTGCTGCACTTCATCTTCTACAGTTTTCTGTTCACTTCGATTCGATGTTCAAAGGCTGCTCGGACATGATCAGTCGCTGGGCCTTGTGCGGGCATTTGGGGGCCAAATCCACATGCTAAGATCGCCGCCGTCATTGGGGAGTAGCCGCTCTTTTACCCCAGAGGCTTGCGTCAACATACTTGGTCGTTAATGGCCATGGCACAAGCAGCACCTGCCTGGCAAGACCTTTGACCACGATGCCTCCGTTCAGGCTGGAGATGCATGGTGGTCATTCGCGTTTGATCCGGCCTTGGAGTCTTCATGGAATCCCTTCTCGTCTCAACGGGCGTTGTCGCCCTCGCTGAAATTGGCGACAAAACCCAGCTGCTCGCGTTCATCCTCGCAGCCCGCTTCAAAAAACCGATGCCCATCATCGCCGGCATTTTGGTGGCCACGATCATCAACCATGGTTTGGCCGGTGCTTTGGGCGCTTGGATCACCTCGGCCATCAGTCCCGAAGTGTTGCGATGGGTTTTGGGGGCGTCCTTCATCGGCATGGCCATCTGGACAATGATCCCCGATGAAATCGAAGAAGACGAAACCCAAGTCGCCAAGCGTTTTGGTGTTTTTGGTGCCACGCTGATCACCTTCTTTTTGGCCGAGATGGGCGACAAAACGCAGATCGCCACCGTGGCCATGGCAGCACATTACGCGGCTCCCGTCATGGTGGTGATCGGTACCACTCTCGGCATGCTGATTGCCGATGTCCCGGCGGTCTTTGTGGGTGACAAACTGGCCAACAAGATACCGATGAAACTTGTGCATTCCATTGCCGCAGGTGTATTTGCCATTTTGGGCGTGGCCACGCTGCTGGGTGCAGGTGCCCGCTTCGGCATCTGAGCGCATAACCGAACCTTAAGCGGCCAGCAAAGCGCCTGCGTCTTCGTACCAATACATCAGTGCGTCGTCGTAGCTCTCCCACACGCAGCCGCTGCAGCCACGCCCGCAGCACGAGATGGGCTCGGGGGGCGGCTCCCTGAAGTTGTGGCCTGCGGCCTGTAGGTGCTGCCGAAATTGCGCAATGCTCTGGCGCACGGATTCGCGCTGGGCTTGGTTAGGGTCGATGATGGGGTGTTCGTTCTCGCTGCTCATGCCTGATTGTCTGACAAGCCTGTAGGTGAAGTGATGTGGCCCTGCACCACCGTATGTGCAATCAGCCGCTCGTCGCCCAGCACGATCAGGGCAAACAACCATTCGGCCAGCGTTTCGGTTTGTGCGGTGCGCCTGGCCAGCAGGGGCGTGGCTTGGGGGTTGAGCACCACAAAGTCGGCTTCGCAGCCGGGCAGCAGGTTACCCACTTGGCCGTTCAAGTCCAGCGCATCGGCAGCGCCCGCCGTGTGTTGCCACCACAGGTGTTCCGGGGCAAGACTCATGCCGGGGCGGCACACGCTTTGACTGCCCACACTTTGGCGTGCCACGGTGTAGGCCGCGTGCATGGTGTGAAAGGGGCTGAAGCTGGTGCCGCCGCCCACATCGCTGGCGAGACCATAGCGCAGGCCTGCCGCGTCGGATGCCGCGTAGTCAAAAAAGCCGCTGCCCAAAAACAGGTTACTGGTGGGGCTGACGGCCGCGGTCGCGCCGACGTCGGCCATGCGGCGGCGGTCGGCTTCGTCCAGGTGAATGCAATGCGCGTAAACCGAGCGCTGGCGCAAGAGGCCTGGGCGATCGTACACGTCCAGATAACTTCGTGCCTCAGGGAAGAGTTTATGCACCCAGCAGATTTCATCCAGGTTTTCGGCCACATGCGATTGCACCCACACATCGGGGAACTGCTGGGCGATCTCGCCTGCGCCGTGCAGCTGCGCCTTGGTGCTGGTGGGCGCAAATCGCGGCGTGATGGCATAGCCCAAACGGTCCACGCCATGCCAGCGGCGGATCAGGTCTTCCGTCTGGCGCAAGCTCAAGTCGGTGTCGGTGTCGCGCAGGCC